>JBKQKT010000369.1:0-15951 GCA_052147365.1 Candidatus Korobacteraceae bacterium
CTGCTATGTTTTGACTGCCATGGAACAGCCAAAGACCTTACTGGAAGCGATTCAGTACTTTAGCGACGAGCAGGTGTGTATTGATGCCGTCGCCCTGATGCGCTGGCCGGATGGCCCGCGATGCCCTGACTGTATCGGCGAGAATGGGAAGCGGCCCTATTACATCCAGAGCCAGAAGCGCTGGAAGTGCCGTTACTGCCGTCGCCAGTTCTCGGTGAAGGTTGGAACAATTTTCGAGGACTCGCCCATTCCCTTGCAGAAGTGGCTTCCCGCGCTGTGGATGATGGTGAACTGCAAGAACGGCGTCAGTTCTTGGGAGTTGCATCGCTCACTTGGCATCACACAGAAGTCGGCATGGTTCGTCGCGCATCGCTTGCGGCTGGCGCTCAAGAACAATTCTCTGTTCAAGATCGGCGGCAGTGATGGCGGCCCTGTCGAAGTAGATGAGACCTTCATCGGCGGCCAGAAGAAGAACATGCACGCCAGCAAGAAACTTCGCTACGAAGCGGCTGGCGGCATCAAGGCTAAAACCGCCGTGATGGGATTCCTAGACCGCGAGTTGCGCCAAGTCCGCACCAAGATCGTGCCGAACGTGAAGCGCGAGACCTTGCAGAACGAAGTGCTGAATCACGTGCGCTATGGTTCGGCGGTCTATACCGACCAAGCTGTGACTTACGACTTGCTGCATTCGCGCTTCGTGCATGACGTGGTGAACAAAGTCGAGAGCTACGTCAATGGGCAGGTACACGTGAATGGAGTCGAGAACTTCTGGAGTTGCCTCAAGCGCAGTCTCAAGGGCACATACATTGCCGTCGAACCATTCCACCTTGAGCGCTACCTTGACGAGCAGATGTTCCGCTTCAACAATCGCGCCACAAGAGATAATCCGCTGAATGATTCAGACCGCTTCGTTGCAGCGCTGGCGCAAGTCGCCGGAAAGCGGCTCACCTACAAAGAACTGACAGCCAAGACGGATGACACGACGCCTTTCTAGTCTGTGGCGTCAGAAGCGTGGTCCGAAGCCGAAGTCTTAGGCTTGGGCCCGCGCTTCGGCTTGCCCGCGTTAGCGGCTTTTTCTTCCGCCAGCATCCGGTTTAGGTCGGCTTTCGATACCTGGAGAACGCTACGAAGCGCGTTCTGAAAAGTTGTGTACTCGTCTGCCGTCTTGGGACTAGACTTCATGCGCTCATCATAGCGCAAACGGGGAGAGAACGGGATGGACACTATCGACACAAAAATGTTCGCACGGTTTCTGATTAAGCGGATGCGCGAGTGCAATCATGAGCTAAATGCTCATCGTGCTGTGCTCGAAAACTTCAAGCTACTTCTTCCGGGGAAGCCTGAGGAGTGGCTTGAGTTGTACCGCAATGCCCCAGAGATTCAGGCCTTAACGGAAAAGCAATTTGCCGGTTTAGATGAACTTGTTGAACGGCTTGGCGAAGATCTTCAGGCGAAGGCCCTCTTAGAATTGCTTGAAAAGTGGAAACCAGACGGCGAGCCAAACTAACGAGTGGGGTTTCGGGTGGGGTTTGCATCGCGCACGTCTCCTGTGATACTTAGAGATTGCGCGATTGTGGCCCCTGCGGGAACAGGGGCTTTACTTTACGGCGTGAGTTTTCTTATCTCTTCGGCCATGTAGTAGATTACGCCATTGCACAGATCGAAGATAACGGGCGCCTCTTCCGTCGGAATGATTTCTTCGGGATGTATGAGGGGGTTTCTGTTTAGCTTTTGTATTTCTGTCAGCCGGCTGGTAATGACCTTGCTCACGCTAGGGAGTTTTTCAAGTTCGGTAATGTACCTTCCCCAATCGCGTTGTACATAAGGCCACGGATTCTTAGCGAGAACCTCGTAGTATCTCTTTATCAGCGATTCTGTTGCCCGCATCACATGAAAGGCCATTGCTGTGGGAACATCGAACGCGAGGCACTTTGCTGCTTGCCTCAGATCATTAACCAGAAGCGGAGTGAATACTGCTCTGGCCCTTTCGGGAAATTTCTCTTCACCTTTTTCGATGAGCAGGCGAGTATCGTACAGACCCTTAGGGGTAACGGTGAACACAGGCAGACTTCTGCACTCCCGCTCGAAATCACTCTCTAGTTGCTCTTTGTTACGAAGGAAATTAGAGACTTCTTTCTGTGTAAAGGTTGGTGCTTCACGAACAGCGCTCTGTATATCGTTTATCCAGCGTTGCACAATGTTTAATAGGGCCTCTGCGGATATTCTGGAATCCTTCAACAGAGGCCCAAATTCTTCAGTCTCTCTAAGAAAAGTAGTGATCCATTCATGCACGAAGTAAACTTCGCCGAATGCATCCAACACCCGCTTGCGAACTGAGATGGCGGCATATAGAGAGGAAATTGCCGCTCCAAGATGGTAGAAAATGTTGAGGTTGGTTTCTTTCACGTCATCATCACCGAGGGATGCAAACCACCTTCCCCAATACTGCGGGAAGCGCCGTGCGCTTTGCACGGTAAGTTCTCGGCTACATTCTACGGGATGGGCGAGTGCGGCCATGACTCGTTCAACTTTCGGGCGAGATCAAGGCGGAGTCAATATCAAACCGGAGTCAAACCGCAGCGCATAAATAGATAGAATTTTGGGTTAGGCAAAGATATTATTGCCTGCTAAGTTGTTGATTCTAGGTTGGGCCGAGGAGGGAGGTGTTTCGCATGAGGAAAGCATCGCGCTTCGCGGATTTGGGACTACTGGAATCGCTCATTCCAGCTAAAATGCGTAGCTGTTGCTGCTACTCAGACCGCAAAGTTTCCCCCGAATCGCTTCGACCGCTTGATGAACTGTTCCATTTCAGGACTGCCAGTATGCTCATATCAAGATTTCTCTTGACATCACCAGTGTTTGCTCTCAAGATGCGTGAGGACTGGGGCGACCCGAAAGTTTAGCCTCATAGCACGTTCGTGCAAATGGTGGAACGTTTCGTTCTTGCCCTGTTGCGGTGAAGTCGCTCATGTTTTCCCTTAGGCAGCTATCACTCACTTCGCAGGCTTGAAAGGAGCCGCTTCTCAAAACTGGCAGTGAGGAAGTGCAACCCTGGGCAGTTTCTCACCCCCCTCTCTCCAGTTCTCCCGATAGGCCTGTTTCGCCGAGACCAATCGAAGGGTGCATCTACATGAAAAATCTGAAGGAATGTTCCGAGGATATTGCGCTCGTCCAAGGCGAGGACGCTGATCACAACAATGAGAAAATCCCGGCCGGGCCGAGTCGGCGTTGCTTTCTGGGCTCAGTTGGTGGCGTTACCGCAGCGGCTCTGACCATTGGTATTCCCCTCGAACCGCTGTTCGAGGGAAAGCACGGGCAGGCCGAGGCTTCGGTCGTACCCTACGGTCCTTCGGGACGCACGAATGCAAGCTGGCAGTATCGCGATAGCACAGCCGATGCTGAAAGGATCAACGTTGGCCTACTGCCGGACAACGGCGATTCACAGCGATTCACCGACTTCAGCGGCAACTGGAGCAAATGCCTGAAGCACGATTACCTCGGCATACCGAATGCTGCCTCCTGGCAAAGCTTGGTATATGCTCTCAAGACCGGCCGGTTCTCGGACTTCGAAAACATCCTCGTCGGCAGTCCGGGCAATACAAATTTCACCGGAACGTTGAACGGCCCGCAAGGCGCTTTGGCTTTTGACCTGGAAGGGCTGGACTCGCATGCAACCGTCATTCCACCTGCGCCGAGCGTCGCCACCGCGCAGACCGCAGCCGAACAGGTCGAGCACTACTGGGCTGCGCTTATGCGCGACGTGAACTTCACCGACTATGCGAGCAGTCCGCTTGCGGTTCAGGCGTGTGTCGACCTGAACAATATGTCGTACATTCGGAGTTCGCAGAACAACGAATTTCCGTACCCGGTCACGCCGCAAAACCTGTTCCGCGGACAGATTGTCCCGGGCGATGGACCGGTTCACGGACCCTACCTCTCGCAGTTCCTGATCCAGCCGACATTTCTGGGTGCGCAGCCCCTCTCCCAGCAATTGCAACGGTTTCGTTCCGTAAGCGAAGGTGGGGCCGACTTCATGACCGATCCCACCGAGTACCAGCATGTCCAGAACGGTGGTGTGCCGAACTTTAGCTTGACTTATGACCCGATCTACCGCTTCCTGCGTATGGGTCGTGACATGGCCGCTTACACCCACGTGGATGCGCTCCATCAAGCGTACTTTGTTGCCCTCCTCATCCTCCTTGGGATCAACGCACCGCTGAACCCAGGCAACCCCTATAACCACTCGCGGACGGAACACGGATTCGGCACGTTCGGAGGGCCAGACACTTTGGCGACCATCCCTGAAATGGCTACGCGAGCACTTAAAGCCGCCTGGTTCCACAAGTGGGTCGTCAACCTGCGCATGCGTCCGGAGGAGTACGGCGCCCTGGTGCAGGCCAGACTGACCAACCAGCATCCTATGCCGCAGGCGGCAGCGGCGCTGCATCACGACGTGCTCAACTCAGCCGTAATGCCCCTCATCTACGCGCACAACAATAATCAGAGCTTCCTGCTGCCGCAGGCGTTCCCGGAGGGTTCGCCAACCCATCCGTGCTATCCCACCGGACACGGAACCGTCGGCGGCGCATGCATCGCAGCGCTGAAGTTCTTCTTCGACGGAAGTCAGAAGCTACAGCCGCTTCTGCAACACGCCGGATCCGACATTATGGTGCCCAGCGAGGATGGCCTTTCGCTCGTGCCGTACACGGGATCAGATGCCGGCAGCCTGACCATCAACGGAGAACTGGCCAAACTCGGCTGGAACATCACCCAGGCACACGGCATTCACGCCGGTATCCATTTCCGTAGCTCAAACTACTATTCGCTCCTGTTGGGCGAGCTGACGGGAATCAGCGTCCTGCAGGACCGGGCCGCGAGCTACAACGAGCCGTTCACCATCAACATCACCAAGTTCGACGGGACGACGGCGACTATCTCCAACCAGTAGTTCTTGCCAATTGGGGCGGCGCGAGCCGCCCCGAATTTAGCCCCCATCCAGCCTTTCGGACATTGCTCACACAGCCTTGTGAGGTGCGCCACATCATGCGTGCGCATCGAGTGATAGAAAGGAACAAGGACTATTCAAGGAGAAAAGTCATGTCTTTTGTGGTGCGAGTGCTATTAATTGAGCCGAATGGAAACCAGAGCGAAACCGTCGTCGGCAAAGGGATTCATGCTGACGCGCAGTACGAGTACAACTCGCTGGAGCTGGCCCGCGAGGCGGCTCAGGTAGCTTGCAACGCAGCGGCTGGCCTGAAGCCAACCCGGTCCAGGGCGACGAGCGACGAAGAGTGGACTGAGCATCCCGACCGCTCCGACGCGTCGGACGTGTAGAAAAGCAGTTTCAAGTTTCAAGTTTCGAGTTTCTAGTTCGCGCTTCGTGAAGGCGTTGGAGTCTTCAGCGTCATCCCTAAGATTGGTGGCGCCCCTTCGTGGCCTGCCAAACCATCTCGAAACTCGAAACCGCTGTTATCGAATCGCGGCTTTTCCCGTAACTGAAACTGGCACCTGCTCGACAATCTCGATGCCGAAGCCTTCGAGACCTGCGACCTTGCGCGGGTGGTTGGTCAGCAGGCGAATGCGCTTGAGGTTGAGGTCGGAAAGAATCTGTGCGCCGATGCCGATCTCGCGCTGGGTGCGGCGCTGGCTTTCCGGCAGCGTCGGCAGGCGCTGCTCGTGATGGAACTGAATGGTCAAGCGCTCACCCAGCCGCTCGACCGAATAACCCTTCGAAGTGGAATGCAGGTAGATGAGCGCGCCGCGCCCTTCTTCGGCGATGCGCTGCATTGAGCCCTCAATGGCGTCGCGACATCCGCACCAGTTCGTGCCAAAGACGTCGCCCACCAGACAATGTGCGTGCATGCGCACCAGCACCGATTCATCGCCTGCGTTCTCGACATCGCCTTTGACCAGCGCGATGTGCGAGTCGCCGGTAATCTCCGATTCGTAGGCGACCATGCGGAACTCGCCGTAAGCGGTGGGAACGAGCGATTCAGCCAGGCGCTTGACGTAGCGCTCATGCGCCATGCGATAGCGAATCAGCTGGGCGACGGTCAGCATCTTCATATCGTGCTCACGGCAGAACTCGGTGAGCTGCGGCACCCGCGCCATGGTGCCGTCGTCATTCATAATCTCGCAGATCACGCCTGCGGGAACCAGGCCTGCCAAGCGGGCGAGATCGACCGAGGCTTCGGTCTGGCCGGCGCGCACCAGTACTCCGCCCTTGCGCGCGCGAAGAGGGAAGACGTGCCCGGGTCGCGCAAGGTCGTTGGGGCGCGTGGAGGGATGGATGGCAATGCGAATGGTTTCGGCGCGGTCGTAGGCAGAGATGCCTGTGGTGACGCCATCCTTCGCGTCGATGGACTCGGTGAACGCAGTGCCGTAGTTGGAGGTGTTCTCAGCCGACATTTGGCCGAGGCGAAGATAGTCAAGCCGCTCCTCGGTCATGGCGAGACACACCAGCCCGCGACCGTACTTGGCCATGAAGTTGATGGCTTCAGGCGTGATCTTCTCGGCGGCCATGGTCAGGTCGCCCTCGTTCTCACGGTCTTCGTCATCGATGACCACAATCATGCGGCCGGCGCGGATCTCATCCAGCGCGGTCTCGACGTCGCAGAAGGGAGAATGAGCAGACATTGTGGCCTGTAAAGATTCTATCTTTGCTGGGCGCTTTTCGCTATTCGCGACCCGCTCTTTGTCTTTCGCCATTAGGATTTCCAGATTGCACAACGGTGAAATGGGGCAATGGCTCTTGGGCTACAATCTGGATGCACATGCGGGTGATAGCTGAAGAAGAGCTAAGCAATGAAAACCCGTAAAGTTTGCGACTTGTTGTTGCTTTTGAGCCTGTTGTCACCGGCGATATGCCTGGCGCAGTCTGTGTCAGCGTCGCCAGAGCTTCCGGCACCGTCAATGGGCAGCGACGCAAGGCGTGCCGCCCCCGGCACCGGCCACTGCCATGCGATCGCCACCGGCAAGAACATGGGGCTTCTCGCGAAAGTATGCGAGTTCTCGCAGACCTACCTTCGGGAGTTGCCGGATTTCGTCTGTCAGCAGACGACGACCGAGGGCAGGGGCCAGTACAAAACCACTATGAACGCGCAGATTACGTTCCGGAGCGGGACGGAGACGCTCTCTAACATCAGCGTCAACGGTGAGCCGCCGAAACCCGGGGTGGATGCTGGAAAGACCATGGCTTTCTATTCACGGGGTGAGTTTGGATCCTTTCTGATAGAGCTTTTCAGGCCTCCCATCGTAGCCGAATTCAAGTTTGACAAGGAGGTCAAGCTGGGCGCCACACCCGCGGCAATTTACGGGTTTGATGTACCCGCTGCGAAAAGCTTTTTTATCGTGCAAGATCATGCAGGACACGTCCTGAAACCCGAGATCCGAGGTCAAATATGGGTGGAACGGGCAACTGGCCGGCTGCTGAAGGTCGATATGCAACCGGTGCACATGCCCGCCAAGTTCGAGGTGAGTTCGATCCACACCACCACCGATTACTTCTTGACGTCGTTGGGAGACGCCGGAGTTTTCGTGCTGCCGATAAAATCCGAGACGGATGTCTGTAGTCAGAAGCCCGGCGCACTCGTGGTGCTGCTTACGGGCGAGGTTGCGCCGGGTTCGGAGTTGCAGTGCACGAATAATGTGCTGATGTTCCACAACTGCCACAAGTTTGCTGCCACGGCACATATCGTGCCTGAGACCGCCGCGACTTCAGCAGAGACTTCCGCCGCTTCAACCGCACAAGGTGCAACATTGTCCAGCGCTCAACCTGCAGCGCCGCAACCCAGCGCCACACTACCGGCTTCACCAACAGCACAAAGCGCCGCACCATCCAGTATTCAACCTATTGCACCGCAACCGAGCGCCACACTACCGGCTTCACCAACGGCACAAAGCGCAGCACCAGCCAGTGTTCAACCTGTCCCACCCCAACCGAGCGCCGCTCGAACCGGCCAAAGCAGCGCGGAAGTCCCGGCGGAGGAGGCAACCAACACCACGATCAAGGTCAAAGTTAATCTCGTCCAAGTGCGTGCCGTGGTACTTGATGCCCAGGGGCACGCCGTCGGCAACCTGAAGAAGGAGGATTTTCAGCTCTTCGACGATGGCAAGCCACAAATCATCAGCAAGTTTGCAGTCGAGAAGGCGGAGACGCAGCCGGCAATCTCCCAGCGACAACCTTCCGGGGAGACTACACGGCAAAAGCCAGCAATGCAGCCAGCATCGGGCATTCCGCAGCGTTACATCGCTTATCTGTTCGACGACCTGCACGTGCAGCCTGGCGATCTGGCACAGGCGAGAGCGGCAGCGGAGCGCAATCTGCGAACCTTGGAGCCTACAGACAGGGCCGCCATCTTTACCACTTCCGGGCAGGGTCAGCTCGACTTTACCGATGACCAAAAGAAACTCCGCGAGGCGATGGACCGGTTGGTGGTGCGGCCCATCTCCGGACGGAGCAGTGCCGATTGCCCGCGCGTCTCGTATTACATGGCCGACCAGATAGAAAACAAGCATGACGCCCAGCTAATGCAACTTGTTATTCAGGACGCTTTGGATTGTGCCTTTAGCAGCGATCCCACTATGCTACGGGCCGCAACTAGTTTGGCCAGATCGGCGGTCAAGACCGAAGCCGCTCTCGGAAGCCGCGAGACTCGGGTGTCCCTCGACTCTTTAAAGGATGCAGCACAAAGGATTGCCGACCGGCCCGGCCAGCGACACATCATTCTGGTCTCGCCCGGATTTATTAATCCTGAGCAAATGCAGGAACAGATGGCCATCGCGGACAAGGCCGTACATTCCGGCGTCGTCATTAGCGCGATCGATGCTCGCGGTCTTTACACCGACACGGCGTACTCCGGTGACGGCCGATCACCGAACCATACCGTTGCGGCGGCAACCATGCAGTATCAGCAGGCTGAGGCTGCGGCGGACAGCGACGTGCTGGCGGAACTTGCGTATAGCACCGGCGGCACGTTCATCCATAACACCAACGACCTCGAAGGCGGAATCAGGAGACTGGCCATGCCTGCGGAATATTCCTATATGTTGGGCTTCTCGCCGCAGGACATGAAATACGACGGTAAGTTTCATCATCTGCAATTGAAGGTGAAGGCTGCGGAGGAGCTTACTGTACAGGCCCGCAAAGGCTACTATGCTCCCGGGCACGAGGCGGACCCGGCCGAGCAGGCGAAACAGGAAATCCACGATGAGGTCTTCTCATACGTAGAAGTGCAAAGTATTCCGATGCAGATGCACACCCAGTTGGCCAGGACGGCTGGAAATGCCTCTAAACTCGCGATCTTGATCCAGGTGGACGTGAGGCACCTGCATTATCGCAAAGTGGACGGGCGCAATCAGAACAACCTCACGGTGGTGTCGGCGCTGTTCGATCGCAACGGCAACTACGTCAGTGGTAATGAGCAGGTCCTCAAAATGGACTGGAAGGATGAGACCCTGGAGAGCCAGCTAGATTCTGGGGTGACGCTGAAGTCCGAGCTTGAAGTAAGGCCGGGAAGTTACCTGGTGCGGATGGTGGTACGTGATGAGAACGGGCAATTAGCAACACAAAACGGCGAAATCGAAATTCCGTAGGTACGGATTGAAGACCGCGGCCTGGCAGCACGTGCCAGCCTCAGACTTTTACGGGTGCAAACAAAAAGGGCCGCTGCCCCGGCCCTTTTTAGGAAATTGGCGTGGATTAGAGAGTCGACTCGATCTCGAATCCCCAAGCTTCCAAAAGAGGCTCAGGAATGTACTTGGAGTTTTTGTTCTTTCGCGCCCATTCACGCAGTCGGGTGGAACGGATGTACTGATCGGGCTGGAGCTTGAACTCCTTCACGACCTGCTCGAATTCAGTAATGGTCGGCACCACCGGACCGATCGGTTCCGGCTTGCCCCAGTTAGGATTGCCGCGTCGCTTTGCCATAGGTTATTTTCGTCCTGTCTTTCTTCAGAATTCAGTTCAACGGATGATTGCGCGTGCCCCTGAAACATCCACTACCGATGTATCTAATTGGATTCACTACACTTCTACAACGATTCAGGGCGCCGATTCAGGTTTTTCCCAGGGCCCACAAACAAGAGGGAAGGTGCCAATGAACGCTACACTATACCCCGACTTTTCCCCCGGTTCAAGCAAAATCTCCAATTTCGGTTTTCTGTCAGATATCCCTACTAGAATCAGACGGATAGCTGATCATAAAGTAAGGAGGATGGCAGCAAAACCCAACAAGCATCACAAGAAGAATTACTTACAGCCTGTGAATAACTCTGCCTCTTGCTTGCACGGCTGCCCGGAAGATTTTGCCCTTCGCGGTCGCTTCCGATACCATCTTCGCCATGAAACCAAGACACGTCGGGCTTCACATTACTTTGATGCTTGTCAGTCTTCTGATGTCTCTCGCGGCAATCTCTTCTGTGGCACAGACTTCCAACGTTTATCCGATTCAGCAGGGCTACGTGGATGCTCACGGCATGATGATCTATTACGAGATCTTCGGTCACGGCCCGCCGCTGATGATCGTTCATGGCGGCCCTGGAGCTTCGCATGACTACTTTCTGCCTTATTTGCTGCCCCTTGCACGCCAGAACCGGTTGATTTTTATCGACGAACGCGGCTCTGGGCGCTCGGAGAAGCTCGACGATCCCCTCGGTTACACCGTCGAAAACATGGTGGAAGATCTGGAAGCTGTCCGGAACGAACTGGGATTGGGGAAGGTCAGCCTTTTGGGCCACTCCTACGGCGGAGTTCTGGCGCAGGCATATGCTCTTAAGTATCAACAGAATCTTACTCACCTCATCCTGGCGAGCACCTTCGCCAGTGCCAGTGCGTTGAACGCGGTCTTCGTGCAGATGAAGCAAAAGATGCCGGCAGATGTTCGTGACCATATCAACAAACTGGAGGCGCAAGGCCTCTTCGGTCACGGCAAGCCTTGGGAGCTCGACCGCTACACGGTGGAGTACATGAACGTAGCTTGGGGTGACGGATACTTCCCCTATCTGTATCAACGCCACCCGGACCCCAACTATGATCCCGTCGCGCAGGGAGTGACTTCCTGGGACCTCTATCGTGAGATGTGGGGTTCACACGGCGAATTCGTGATTGATGGAAACCTGAAGTCGGTGGAGTACGTGGACAGGCTGCCCACAATCAAAGTCCCGACTCTGATTATTGCGGGTGACCACGACGAATCCGATCCATCGCTTTCCCGGCAGATGAACAGCAAGATCGCCGGCTCAAAGCTGGTGATCCTGCCTGCCAGCGGGCACATGACCTTTGTGGATCAGCCGATTGAATTCACCAGAGCGGTTGAGGACTTTCTTCAATCCAAGTGAACCATGTATGAAACGGAGCACCGGTCAAGGCGCTCCGTTCGGGTCCAATTGGGAGTCAATCGGGAATTAAGGCAACAGAACGGTGTCAACCACGTGAATCACCCCATTGGATTGGAAAACATTGGCGATGGTCACGGTTGAAATGTCACCCTTCTCGTCGGTCAGAATGATGTGCTTGCCTTGCATAGAGGCCGTGAGGGTCTCGCCGTTAACGGTCCTCAGCATGGCTTTTCCACCGCCGTCCTTGATCTGCTTGGCCAGGTCGTTGGAGCTGATTCTTCCGGCAACGACATGGTAGGTCAGAACCTTAACGAGCTGGCCCTTGTTTTCGGGTTTCAGCAGCATCTCGACAGTACCGGCAGGCAACTTGTTGAAGGCTTCGTTAGTTGGAGCAAACACCGTAAACGGTCCGGGGCTTTCGAGGGTATCGACCAATCCGGCCGCCTTCACGGCGGCAACCAGGGTTGTGTGGTCCTGGGAGTTAACCGCATTTTCCACAATGTTCTTGGCGGGGTACATTGCGGCCCCGCCTACTATGGGGTCGGAAGCAGCCGCCGCGGTCAAAGTTACGGCCATCGAAAACAGCAAGAGCAAAATGTTTTTCTTCATATCTCCTCATCCTTAGAGCGCGTTTAGTTTTGTTTGATCGCTCGGTTTTGGTACGGGCCGAAAGCGTGACTGGATTGCCGAGCACGACAGGATTGGAAAAAATTGGGTTTAACGAGAGACGTCAGACCAGAGAGACGCCGAAGCGTTAGATTTCCTGCCATCCCGACTGATGGGGTGCATGTTAGAGTCACTGACGCTGGCCCGCTCACTGGTTAGCTGATGGCTCCCAGTTGCATCTGCTAAAGCCGAACTGCCTCGGCGATCGGGAAATCTAAATTCGCAACCCACAACTCGATACTTGAAACTCTCCACCAGCCGCGCTCCATCGCCCGCAGCTAACAGCTCAGGACTGTTGCGCGAGGTTGGTCTTTTCGATGCCACCATGATTGTCATGGGCGGCATTATCGGCGCAGGCATCTTTATCAATCCTTATGTGGTGGCGCAGCGACTGCACACGCCGGTGCTGATTCTCGGCGTATGGATCGCCGGCGGAGTCGTGGCCATCCTGGGAGCATTTATCTACGCGGAATTAGCGGCTCGCATGCCCCATGTTGGCGGCCAGTATGCGTATCTACGCGAGGCCTTTCATCCGGCGGTGGGATTTCTCTACGGATGGGTGGCTGCTGTTGGTGATTGAAGCCGGAGGCATGGCGGCCGTCACCGTAACGTTCGCGCGCTATCTGCTGGAACTGACGGATGGCAGATTGCGGAGCGGATGATTGTGGTGCTTACGCTGGCAGTGCTGACACTCATCAATTGTCTCGGCGTCCGGTTGGGCAGCCGCGTACAAAGCATCCTGATGGTGCTGAAGATCGGAGCCATCGCAACCCTGATTGCGGCCGGTTTGTTCCTGGTGAAGGAACCTTATCCGCTGCTGCGTCCCGTACTAGAGCAGAAGCCGTCACTGGATCTGCTAACCGCCATCGGAGCGGCCATGGTTCCGGTGTTGTTCGCATTCGGGGGATGGCAGACGGCGAACTTCATCGCTGCCGAGGTGAAGGACCCGACGAGAAACTTGTCGCGAGCGCTGGTGATGGGCGTGGCCGGCGTGATCGTGCTCTACGTCGGCGTGAACTTCGTTTGTGTTCGTACGCTCGGCCCCCAAGGCTTGGCAGCCACAACAGTTCCGGCGACCTCTGTCATGCGTATCGCCATGGGGAATGCTGGAGCGCGGCTAATGGCCTTGGGTATCGCGGTTTCAACCCTCGGTTTTCTCAGCCAGTCGATTCTGACCGCGCCGCGGGTGTACTTCGCCATGGCACGCGATGGTTTATTTTTTCAAGGAGTGGCCAAAGTGACAGAGCGAACCCACGTTCCCGTGGTGGCCATTGTCATGCAAAGTGTTTGGACGCTGGTGGTCGCGCTTTCCGGACGTTACGAGCAGATCCTGAATTATGTGGTTTCGATGGACTTTATCTTTTTCGGGCTGACCGGGGCGAGTCTGTTTGTATTTCGGAGAAGAGAAGGGCCGGTTCTCGCCAAAGGTTACCGTGTGCCGTGGCACCCGTTTACAACGGCTTTGTTCGTTCTGATTTGCTGGCTGGTGGTAGCGAATACGATATATAGATATCCGATGAATAGTCTGCTCGGGATGGCGATTCTGCTGATGGGAATACCAGCGTACGCCTTCTGGGCTGCAAAGCAGAAAACAGAGGTCAGAAAAGACTGATGCCATCACGCACACAGAGCCGCTCGCCTTATATGGAATTCTCCAAGCTGCGCACCGGAGCCAAGTACAACCTGGCAGCCAGCGGCATCATGAGCTATCCCCTGGCGGAGCTGCCGGTTCGGATTGATGAGTTGGAGATCAACGGAACTGACGCTTACGGCTACGCGCCATTGAACGAGCGGCTTGCGCGGTTGAATGGCGTGCCGCAGGAGTGCGTCGTAGCCGCGGCTGGAACGTCAATGGCCAATCATTTGGCGATGGCGGCCACGGTAGAGCCGGGCGACGAAGTGCTGGTCGAGCACCCGACCTATCAACTGCTGGTGAGCGTGGCGCAGTACCTGGGAGCTACCGTCCGCTATTTTGAGCGACGCATGGAAGATGGATTTCGCATTGATCCCGAAGAGGTGGAACGGCAGATTACGCCGCGTACGAAACTCATAGTCATTACCAACCTGCACAATCCGAGCGGGGCAATCGTGGATGAAAACACACTACGCGCGCTGGGCGACATCGCGAAAAAAGCCAATGCGCTCGTGCTGGTAGATGAAGTATATCTGGAGGCTCTGTTTGAGCGGCGGCCTCGTCCCGCGTTGCATCTCGGTGAGCAGTTCCTGGTTACGAGCAGCCTGACCAAAGCCTACGGCTTGAGCGGCCTGCGATGCGGCTGGGTGCTGGCAGCTCCCGAGCTGGCGCAGCGCATGTGGCGCATAAACGATCTCTACGGCGTGAACGCCGCCCATCCCGCGGAGCTACTGAGCGTAATCGCGCTCGATAATCTAGATCGAATAGCCACGCGCGCGAAAGAACTCATCGCCACCAACCGGCGCGTGCTGGATGCGTTTCTGGCCTCGCGCTGCGATCTGGAATATCATCGGCCGGAATTCGGTACGCTCATTTTCCTGAAGCCGCGGTTTGGTCGTGTAGATGAGCTTTGTCGCTTGTTGGAAAAATACGAAACCTGTGTGGCGCCGGGAAGTTATTTCGACGTGCCCGAAGGTTTCCGCGTGGGCATCGGAGGCGATCCGGAGATGACCCGCGAGGGGCTGAGCCGGCTTGGACTTGCGCTGGACGGGCTGGGAAAATCGTCTTGAGTACGAGCGGTTCTAGGGGAGCGCGCGTGTCGTCTTTGGCTTAGAAGCCAGCATGCACGCGAGCCCAAAAATCCCCCAGCCAAGAATCATCAGCAAGCTGCTCGGTTCGGAAAGTGGGCCCGGAGGTACGTTCGGAGGTACAGCCTTCGGAGGTGTGGCGTTGGGAGGCATAACGAATCCTGCACTTTTATCCGAAACCAAACCCGAAAGCAAAGTCGAAATATCTGAGCGCACGGCCAATAGTGGATCGCCCGGCCATGCTCCGCTGACGCTGAAATCGAAGCCGACACCCCTCGAAGTTCTTGCCAGACTGTACGGGGCCGCTACAGGGAAACGGTGGTTGAAATTCCATTGGTTCGCGGAGCCACTAGGAAAATTGACGGAATACGGAATTGAATCTCCAATCGCCGGTGCAGCCAGCAGCAGGCACAATAGCGTGACCCGCGATAGACAGACGACCTCTGCTTTCATGTGTCTTCTCCTCATCACGGGTGAGAGTTCGACCAGACTGGCGACCCAAGACCGCAAATTCAGATTTACAAGAGCTAGGCGCAATGTCAAAGATCGAGCACAACACCCATTGTGCTTCCTTCTGTGTGAGTTGCGTGTTAACTACATTGGTTCTTGATGCGTTGGTTCGTAGCAGTACGAAGAGTCACGATGACAGCAAGGGGAAATGGCCGAAGTGTCACTCAGTTGCTGAGTGATTGGTTCGCTGCAAACGGACGGGCCATCACATGAGACAAGCGAAAGCTGCAAGACTTCCCGGGCGTGCCCAAGGCTTGTGAATATGCCGGGACGCCGGAGTCTGGTTGACAGCCTTTGCCTCCGGTACGCGGCTTGTGTCAATTTACCAAAAAGCTTTACCCCGGGCTTCCGCCCGGGGCTACCACCGGTTCCCCCCTGTGTGGGGTGGGGGTTTAGGCCCCTTCTCACCCGAACGCTGCTTGAGGGCCGGCTGTACGTGTACGTCGGGTTATTCAGGGGTGCCTAACTGCCAGCTTACTCTGCGCGATTGAGCATGTGATTCTTCAGCGCGTCATTGCAGCTTCTGATAGTTCGAGTTCTGCTCATTGATGCCGAGTTGCTTGCTCACGCCGTTGATGTTGGTGGTGGTGACGTGATTGGTCCCGTCCGGCAACTGCCCGAACTGGGCGGAGATGGTCACCGCATCCTTGGGGTCGTTCAGGTACGAATTGACCTGGACGCTCGCCGGCGAATGGGTCTGCTCATTGATCGTCATGG
>JBKQKT010000370.1:0-3838 GCA_052147365.1 Candidatus Korobacteraceae bacterium
CGACCCGCAGTGGAAGGACCATCTGCTCAGCATGGATCACCTGCGCGAAGGCATCGGGCTGCGCGGCTACGCTCAACACGATCCGCTGGTCGAGTACAAGCGCGACTCCTTCGACATGTTCGAAGCCATGATGGAGCGCTTCGAGGAGGAGACGGTACGCTACCTGTACCTGATGCAGGTGATCGAGGCTCCCCCGAGACCTGCACCGCAACCTGCGCTTTCCCCTGTGGGCGGGAACGGCGATGCTGCAGCGGCCTTCAGCACGGGTGCGCGAAGGAATCGAGCGGCGACTTCAATGGACGATATGGAAGAAGCCTTCCAGCGCCGCAAGCGCCGCGAACTGGAGCAGGCGCGCATGGCGGGCGCGGGCGAACAAGGTTCGGTGCAGCAGGTCGTCCGCGGCGAGAAAGTCGGACGCAACGATCCGTGCCCCTGCGGCAGCGGCAAGAAGTACAAGAAGTGCTGCGGGGCATAAAGGCCGCTGTTCGCTCTTCGCTTTTTCGCTAAGGCTCTTATTACAGAAGACCTAGGCCGCCAATCCACGATTCCGTCTGTCCTCGTGTTTCCTCCTGCCGAGTTGTACACTCATCACGAGAAAGGGGAGGTCCTAATGGCATTCTGCTCAGCATGTGGCACTCAAATGGCCGACAATGCAGCCTTCTGTCCGAAATGCGGCAAGGCAACAGGAGAACCTGGCGCTGCGAGTGCTTCTCCTCCGCCTGTCCCACCAGCCAGCTATGGGACGACTGCGGCTCCGGCTACACCGATGGCGGAGAACGTGGCCGGCATGCTGGCTTACTTCACCATCATTCCCGCGATCATCTTTTTGCTGATTGAACCTTACAACCACAATCGCTTCGTGCGCTTCCACGCGTTTCAGTGCTTGTTCACCGCGGTCGCGCTGATCGTTCTCCAGATTGTGTTCTCCATCTTCAGCCACATTATTCCGGTGTTGATGTTTGGCGTCTGGGGCCTGCTGGGATTGGCCGAACTGGCGCTCTGGATTCTGCTGGTCGTCAAGGCCTATCAGCACGAGATGTTCAAGCTGCCATTTGTCGGGGATCTGGCAGAAAAGCAGGCGGGGATGTAGAGGTTTACTCAGGGAGTTCAGCGGGGCTAGGCTAATCCCCGCTTTTTTGCTAACTCAAGACGCGGTGCCACTCGGGCATCTTCAGTCCTCGGTGTAACCGGGTAGCGCGGTCATCAACCCTGGTCTCCGGTCGGCGCGCGCTTGCGTTGCACGTGCGGACGCAGCGCTTTGATTAGCAACTGAACATCGGAACGCCAGCGAGCGCCGGTCAGTTCAACCCCATTACGAAAAACCAACTCCTTGAGGTCCTCAGGCAATTGCTCGGCCCGAGGCATTCTTGCGCCCTGGACCAACACCGGGATTACCGGGATGTCTCGCTTGAGCGCGGAAGCAGTCTCAAGGCGGACGAAATCAAGCGGGTTGTCGAGGCGGCGTTGTCCGGTTTCATCCTTGGCTTCCATCCAGTGCTTCCCCATGATTGCCAGCAGGACGCCGCAAGAGGCAACACTCTGATCAATGACCTTGCGAAAATCACGCCCTACCTCGATGGCGGCTACATCCATGAATACCGAGTTCTCTCCGAAGACAGCGACAAGATCGTCGAACAAACGGCCGGCTTCGCCCTCGGCATCGTCTCTCCGGTAGCTCACGAATATCGCGCGCGTTGCAGTGTCTGGTGGCGGCGTTGATGGGGGGACCTCAGTGGGAGGAGGCGACGGCGCAGCGCCAGGCCCTTTACGCTCGGCCGAAGGCTGGGAAGATTGAGGCGGGGGCGGTACCGGGGGATAGCCCTGCGGCTGCGGTTGTGACAGCAGCGGTTTGCGCGTCAACAAGTAGATCGGCAGAAACACAATACAAAGAAACAGAATCCCAATGCCCCACACAATCCCATTCATGCCGCGCTTTTTGGCGTCGTTCGCCACCCAAATGGCGATCGCTGCGGCGATCATCAGTCCCAGTACGTAAGCGCCGACTGCTGAAGAATCGTTCACTTGCTCCTCCTATCGAACAAGGTTATTGCATACGAACAAAACCAGCATAGTTGCGATTACTGCTTTACGAGTTTTCTCACGGCTTACCCACAGCAGCGTGGGCCGACATAGCGCCGCTACCGTTAACCAGGCCGGATAAACGACGTAACCCGCAAGAGCTATAAGAAGCGAGCCGGGATTATTTGTGGGCATGGAACCCTTGGCCATCAGGACAAAATCGCGGGTCATACCGCAAAAGGGGCACCTGATGCCTGTTCCCAGGCTCAGCAGGCACTGGTAATGCAGCTCCATAACAGAGTGTGGAGCAAAAGTGAGTACGACTCCTGCCAGAAAAATGCACCCCAAGAGCAGCACGTGTTCTCTTGGTCCGATATAACCATCCCTAATCATCAAGATGCCGCAGCGCCAACTGGTTCTCCTCGTCCCGATTCTGGTGCCTGCAGCCATGGGGCTGCGGATTCTGCTGCTGCTGCTGCGGCCACAGGAATGCACTTAACTGGCGTTCTCCGGCCACTGGTGCTTCATCGCCTTGCGGAATTCCTTTTCCGGCAGCGTGTTCAGCACGTCCTTCGGCGTCAGCCATGCGCGGCGCGCCTGAAGTATGCCGTATTTGATCTTCTCGAAGTGCGATGTGTGGTGCGCGTCCGTGTTGATGACAATCTTCACACCACGCTCGCGCGCCATGCGCAGATGCACGTCGTTGAGGTCGAGGCGATCGGGATAGGCGTTCAACTCCATCGCGACCTTGTTCTGCAAGGCAGCTTTCAGCACTGCGTCCATGTCGAACGGATACGCATCACGCCGCAGAAGCAGACGCCCCGTCGGATGCCCCAGAATCGACACATTCTGATTGCTCAGCGCGCGCAGCAGGCGGTCTGTCATCTGTTGCGGCTCCTGATTGAACGCCGAGTGCACGCTGGCGACGACCACATCCATCTGCTCCAGCACCGAGTCGCTGAGGTCGAGCTCGCCGTCCGCCAAAATGTCCACTTCAATCCCGGCCATGATGGTGATGCCTTTGATCTGCTCATTCGCGGCGCGAATACGTGCAATGTGCTCGACGGCGCGCTTGTCGTCCAGGCCGTTGGCGAAGGCCAGGTTCTTGGAGTGATCGGTGATGGCGATGTACTTGTAGCCCCGATCCCGGGCCGCTCCGGCCATTTCGTCAATGGTGCACTTCCCGTCGGTTTCGACGGTGTGCATGTGCACCTCGCCGCGAAGGTCCTCAAACGTGATGAGACCGGGCAGTCTGTGCTCCGCGGCCGCTTCAATCTCGCCGCAGCTCTCGCGCAGCTCGGGAGGAATGGTGTCCAGCTTCAGCTTGCCGTAGATTTCATCCTCGGTGGCGCCTGCCACGCGCTGGTTGTTGTCGAGACGAAACAGGCCATATTCGCTGAGCGTGTAACCCATCTTCAGCGCGCGCTGGCGCAGCGTGACGTTGTGGTTCTTGGATCCCGTGAAGTATTGCATCGCCGCGCCGTACGATTCCGGCGGCAGCGTGCGCACGTCCACCTGCATTCCGCTGCGCAATTTGAAGCTGACCTTGTTATCGCCCTTGGCCAGCACCTCCTGAATGCCGGGAAAGCGAAGGATCTCCTCGATAAGTGCGCTGCGCTGCTGGTCATCGACGCAGCACGGCCCAGTGATCAACATATCGAGATCGCCGACGGTTTCGCGGCCGCGGCGCAGCGAGCCGGCGGGCGTGATCTTCTCGATGCCCTTGATGTGCTTCAGGTGTTCGGTCAGCTTTTGTGCTGTGCGGTCAGCTTCGTCGAGGAGAAAGCGGCCTGTAATGCGACGGTAATTCTCGATGGCC
>JBKQKT010000371.1:0-5699 GCA_052147365.1 Candidatus Korobacteraceae bacterium
CTGCGTATTGGTACCAGACTGAGCCGCACGCGGCTTTTCCGGCGCTGCCGGCGCCGTCGGAGCGCTTTCCGAAGGTGTTCGCGGTGGGCGATGAGAAAAACAGCCGCTGACGGAGCGCGCCAGGCTAGGCGCTGGCCGCGAGCACGAGTTCTGTCTGCCGCGTCGCCTTCGCGCTTATGCCGAGCAGGCTCTCGATCACGTCCGCCGCGCTATAGCTGCTGCGCCCCGGCGCGATAAACTGCGCGATGGTATTCAGATCGTCGCCCACCGTTACCAAAGCGGGCTCAACGAAGCCATCCCTGCGCACCTGCGGGAAGCCGATATTTGCGAGCAGGGTGTTGCAAAGGCACTTGCGTCCTACCGTGTCTTCGATTTTGCCGTTCTTGGCGACGTAGTTTTCAACCGGCTCCGCCGAGCAACGGTAGCCAATCTGGCCATCGCCCGTCGCATACGGTTCCCGCAAATAACCCAGATCGCATGTCCGGTTTCGTGTCTCATAAATATTGGCCGCCGAAGTAGTGCCCTCGAGCTGCGCTACCTTGAATGGAAATCCTGTCGGTGAAGCCAGCGGATCGGTGAAAACTTCGCCGGTACCCGCCATCGCCTGCTCAATCAGGCGCGCTTTCAAGTCGGCCTGCATTCCTGATTCCCGGCTGAAGGCAAACGCGGTTCCTACCTGGACTCCTGTCGCGCCTTGATCCAGCGCTTCGCGAAGCTTGGCTGCGCTGCCGTACCCACCAGCCAGCCAGAAGGGAACGCCGAGCGCGCGCAAATCCGCGATGTTGACCCGATCGCGCTCGCCGTAGAGCGGCTCACCGGCGGCGTTGAGTTGCAGCTTGCCGCGTGGTGGCGCATTGTGTCCGCCTGCCGTGGGGCTCTCGATCACGAGCCCATCGACGTGGCCGGTTGCGCGACGCAGCATGGTCGCGGCCAGCGTGTTTGAAGAGACGATGGCCAGAAATCTGGGCCGGTCGAGCGCCGGCAGCGGTCCCTCAGCATATTCGGCAGGATCGAGCCGCATCGGCGTATCAAGATTCGCGAACTGGTCATGCGACGCGCCGGTAATAGCCAGGCGATATTCCGCGGCATGTTGCGCCGCAAACGCGTCGAGCACGCCGGGGATGTGAAGCGGGATTCCCGCGCCCATGAGCACGTAGCCTACGCCCGCCAGCATGGCGCCGTAGATCGAAGGCAGATGGGGGATCTGAACTTTCTCAAGATAGTTGATGCCTACAGGATTGTTGTGACCTTCCCGGGCCAGAAACACTTCAACGAAGTTGCTGACCATGCAGAGCTCGACGAGTTTGCGCGAGTCATTCTTCTGGTGCATGGGAAGCGCCTTATACGGCGCACCTTCAGCCTTTCCGCCCTGCACGAAGTACTCCTGCCAGATACGCTTCGCCATCTCCTGAAACGGAAATGCGTCCAGTCCCCGACGCATGTGGCCGCCCTGGTCGCCATCAGCGAGGCGGCGCACAAAGACCGAATCGAGCGCCGTGCCCGACACTACGCCCAATTGGCCGAGTTTTGAGACGGCTTGTGCGAGGCGCCAATTAGACACGCCAACGCCCATTCCGCCCTGAATGATTTTAGGAAATGGGATCATCTATGAATTGTTTCACAGATTCAGAACATTCAACGGGATTGATCGAGGATTCAGCAATTTGCAAGCCAAATGTGAGCAATATTGCTCACTTTGGGATACTTTCGTCTTCATATACGGGCCCAGGGAGGTGTGCCGGTCCCTATAGCTTTTCGCGCAAAAAGCTGATGACGCGCTCAGCCTGCACCACGCCGACCATGCGGCCCTGCAAGTCAACAACGGGAAGCGCGTGGAGGTTGTACTTATCGAACATCTCGGCCAGGTCGTTCTGTTTCAGGTCGGGCGGGCAAGAGATTACGCGTGGCTCAGCCAGCACGCCCAGATGCGTGTCCGGCTGCGCCATGACCAGGCGAGCTAATGGAATGGCGCCGCGGAGCATGCGTTTCTCGTCGAGTAGAAAGATTTCGGTGACGCCTTCGGGATCGCCGTCGAAGCTGCGCAGCGCTTGAACAGCTTGAGCCACGGTGGCGTCCGCTCCGAGGTAGACGAACTCCGTGGTCATGCAGCCGGCCGCAGAGTCCTCGTCGAACTCCAGCAGTTCCTCGACCTCCTGCCGCTCTTCCGGCTCCATCTCCTCGAGGATGGCGTCGGACTGTTCCTCGGACAGCTCGGAGAGCAGATCGGCGGCGGCGCCGGGGTCCATCTCTTCGACAATGTCGGCGATGCGTTCCTCGTCGAGCTTTTCAAGCAGGGCTTTTTGCAGCCGGGGCTCGACTTCTTCCAGAGTCTCGGCGGCAACTTCTTCGTCGAGCGAGGTAAAGACGGCCTCGCGCTCGGCGGGAGCGAGATCTTCAAGAATGTCGGCCAGTTCCGAGGGGTGAATGTCGGACAGGCGCTCGTGCTCGATGCGCAGCTTGACGCGGCGCGCGGGATCGGGCTCAATGACGTCGACGAATTGCCAGGGAATGGCGCGCGCACTGAACTTGCGCGAGACAGATTCGAGGCGCGCGCGCGGCAGAACGCCTTTAAAGACCCTGCGAAACGCACCTCTCAAGCCAACTTCGACTTCAGCCACGCGCAGATGATGGGCTGCTCCATGGTCGGTCCACTCCAGATCGACGTCGTTGACACGAACTACTTTTCTGCCGTTGATGTCGATGATCTGGCGGTCGATGAGGTCGCGCTGCAGAAAGAGATAGTTGCCCTCGTCCTTAAGGGGCGAAACCGCCTCGGTCGAGCGCAATTCCAATGTGCCGGCAGGAGTTTCCAGTACTTCTTGCGAAGGCACAATCGAGAGGCCGGTTCGCGTCCTGAGTACAATTCCAGCAACCTTGCCGCCGTCCGGCCCCGTGGCCACCACAATATCTTTGAGCTTGCCGCGCAACTGTCCATGCGCGTCGGTCACCGGCGTGCCGAGAAGGCCGGTGAGGCTGACGCGAATGTGGGTGTGCTGATCCATGCGTGGCTGTGCGGTGCGGCTCCGCGATTCGAGCGTCGCCCTACGAAGTTTACTCCCTGATAGCCGGAGCAGGCCCGAGTGAAGGGGCAATCGGGCCAACCGAAGTCATCCCCCTCCTCCGCTTGACACAATCGCATCCAGACTTGAAACTTCCAGCAAGGTTAATAGAGCAGTGGGTGGAGTTTGCGGATCCGCCCGGTGGAGGCAAGAGGAAGCCCGGTGACTGGACCGAGTAGAGGACGGCGGAGTTTCCGGCTGAGCTCCACCATGGAAAGCGTGAGCGAGGTGGAAGAGGCCGCGGATCAACTGGCCACCGAGGCAGGCCTGGACGAGGACCAGCGCTTTCACATCGGAATGGCGGTCCGCGAAGCTGCCATCAACGCTGTGTTGCACGGCAATGAGTACGATCCGACGCGCCAGATCGAAGTGGCGATGGAGAATACCGGCAAGGACCTGGTGATTGTGATTGCCGACCAGGGCCATGGATTCAACCCCGAGAATGTGCCCGATCCGCTGGCTGCCGAGAACATTCTCCGGGGAACGGGGCGCGGCATTTTTCTCATCCGGTCCCTTATGGACGAGGTGCACTTTCGACAATTGCATCCGGGAACCGAATTAACGCTGATCAAGCACCTGGTGCCAGCGGCGAAAGCGACTTAACCTGGTGGCGGAATGGGCGGCAGGCGTATCATCGATTTTCCCCGCAAAGGAGCCAGGCGCGGAGTTTTCCGCATGCTGACGGCGGTAAAGGTGCTATAACCGATGTACCGATAAGGAGGGATTTTCCGTGGCACTTTCGATAGCTTCCAGGGAAGTGGATGGCGTGACTGTTTTGGAACTCAGCGGGCGGATCACGTTGGGCGAGGGCAGCGTGCAGTTGCGCGACGCTATTCGCGACCTGATCACCAAAGGACAGCGCAACATCCTGCTGGATCTGGGCGATGTAAGTTACATCGATAGCTCGGGCCTGGGCGAAATGGTGAGCGCATACACCACAGCCAAGAATCAGGGCGCGAAGCTGAAACTGCTCAAGCTGACCAAAAAGGTCCATGACCTGCTGCAGTTGACCAAGCTGTATACCGTCTTCGACATCTACGATGACGAGGCGAGCGCCATCGCGTCCTACAAGTAGCTCCGGGCGAGTTTTCGATCGAAAAAGGCCATCCCGCAAGTGCGGAATGGCCTTTTGTGTTTCCCTTGGCTGGCTAGGCCGAATGGCGAGGCGAGCTTAGAAGCTCACGTTCGGCACGGTTTGAGCCGCCGGACTGGCAGCGAAATATGCGTTGTTCTGGTGGAAGCCGGCGATTCCCGCCCAAATACTATTGGGAAACTGCAAGATGAAGGTGTTGTAGTCCTGGATCGCGTCGTTGTAACGTTTGCGTGCGACGCTGATGCGGTTCTCTGTTCCCGATAACTCATCCTGCAAGCGCATGAACTGATCGCTGGAGCGCAGCTGCGGATAGTTCTCAGTGAGGACGAGGACCTTGGCAAGGGAAGCGTCGATCTGATTGTTCGCGGCGATCTTGTCCTGGGGGGTCTGGGCATTCATCAAGCCTTCCCGGGCCTGTGCGATGTCGGCGAAGACACTGCTCTCTTCCTTTGTGAAGCCCTTCACGGTCGATACAAGATTGGGGATCAGGTCGGCGCGGCGCTCGAGTTGCACGTCCACCTCAGACCATGCGGCTTTTACTGCCTGGTCCTTGGCCACCATCTGATTTTTGGCGCCGAAATAGCCGATACTGCTGAAGGCGACCATGTAGACAATCAGAACCAGTACACCCAAAACCGCCAGCGTAATTCCAAGTCCCTTGCTCATAAAGTTTGATTCTCCTTCGTAAAACAACGATCAGTAATCAGTTCTCCGTTTGCCCTGCCGCTCCCTGCTGCTCAGAATCAGCTGACGGCTGAGGGCTGAAAGCTAAAACCTGAAGCACTACCAACTTCCTCCAGCGCCGCCGCCGCCAAAACCGCCGCCACCTCCTCCAAATCCACCAAAACCCCCGCCGCCACCGCCCCCGAAGCTACCACCGCCAAATCCTCCGCCCATTCCAGAGCCCCCGCCCCAACCACCTCTGCCCCAGCCGCCAAAAAACAGGCTGGCACCGAAGAGCATGCGGAGCAGCGAGCCACCGCCGAAGAATACCAGGAGAAGAATAATAAGAATGATCTTGCTGACCGGGACGCCCTGAGACACGGGCTGGCTAGGCGGGGCCACAGGCTCATCCTGCGTGAGGGTGATCTTAGCGTCATCGGCGATAACCTGGGCCACCTGGCCAACAGCGAGCGTTACTGCTTCGTCATAATCACCGGCCTTCAGGTCAGGAACCATCTGGCGGCCGATGTCGCCGGTTTTGCCATCGGGCAGGATCCCTTCAAGACCGTAGCCGACCTCGATGCGGTACTTGTGGTCGGACACGGCGAGCAGGACCATGGCGTACTTGTTGTCGCCCTTGTTGCCCATCTTCCAGTGGTCTTCAAGCTGGTTAGCGTAGTCGGCCGCATCGTCGCCGTCGAGCGACTGCACGGTGACAACAGCGATCTGCGCGTTGGCCTGCGAATGGTCGAGTTGCGCGCAAATCGAGTCCAGCTGAGCAATCGCCTGCGGCGAAAGCACGTGGGCAAAATCGCTTACATAGTCGGTGGGTTGCGGGAGGCTTGCGACCGGCTCGGCGCGCAAGCAATAGGGCAGGAAAGCGA
>JBKQKT010000372.1:0-4869 GCA_052147365.1 Candidatus Korobacteraceae bacterium
GAATTCATTGCGGCGAACGGGCTCAACAGCGGCCGCTTCCTCGATCCGCCGGAGTTTGCCGTGATACACGACAAAGGCAATGAGGAAAATTTCTTTGACCGCTTCGACTACGTGTTTTCTGAGAAAGACGCGCTGCACTTCAATTTCCAGTTCACCCGCTCCTGGTTTCAGACGCCGAATTCCTTCGACCAGCAGTTCCACGATAGCAACGGGATTCCCCAATTCAACCCCGTGACCGGCGCTCCTTTAGGGCCGACCGATCAGCGCTCTAAAATCCTGACCTTCGACATCGCACCTACGTGGACCCACACACTAAGCCCGACTGCTGTGCTCAACGTTATAGGCTATGTGCGGCGCGACGCCTACAACTACTACCCCAGTAACGACCCTTTCAACGATCTTGGGCCTCCGACTCTCCAGAGGGAGACCGTCGCCCAGCAACGCACCCTTCTCAATGCCGGTGCGATCGCCAACATTACTTATACCAAGGGCATTAACAACATAAAGGCGGGGGTGATGTATGAACAAACATTCTTGCAGGAGAATGACCAGCTCGGGATCGTCGATCCAACGTACAATGCACCCTGCCTGAATGGAAATGGCGTCCCGGTCAATGGTTTTATCAATCCATCGCAGTGCGCGGGAGCCGGTTATCAACCAAACATCGCTTCCAATCCGAATGCACCCAACTCCGCTTATTACCCCTTGTTCAATCCTGTCCTGCTGCCCTATGACCTGACGCGCGGAGGAGTCCTGTTCCCATTCGTTGGCCACACCGACGTAAAGGAGCTGGCGATGTATGTGCAGGACAGTATCACTGTGCGTAACTGGAGCTTTAATCTCGGTATTCGCGGTGACTTCTACAACGGGCTCGCCACCGCTACCCAGGCGGAGCCCCGGGTGGGGCTTTCCTACAACTTCCAGACACTCAACATGGTGCTTCGCGCCTCCTACGCGCGCGCATTGGAGACTCCTTTCAACGAAAACCTGGTGCTCTCCAGTTTGGGATGCGGCTCACCCGTTCTGAATCCCCTTCTGGGCTGCACATCCACCGACTTGACGCGATTAGTTCCCGGCTATCGCAATGAGTTTCACATCGGTTTGCAACAGGCGTTTGGGAAATTTATGGTGGTGGACGCCGAGTACATCTGGAAGTACACGCATAGTGCCTACGACTTCAGTGTGCTGGGCAACACGCCCATCACCTTCCCCATCGAATGGCATAACTCGAAGATTCCGGGCTTTGCGCTGCGCGCCAGTGTGCCGGTCCAGCATGGCTTCAGCGCGCTGGTGGTGATGTCCAGCGTCGCTGCCCGGTTCTTTGAACCACAGGCCGCTGGAGCCGGTGCCACTCCCTTGGGGGCCACGGGAGTTTTCCGCATTGACCACGACGAAGCTTATAACCTGACCGCACATCTGCAGTACCAGACGCCGTGGAAGCGCGGGCCGTGGTTCGGCTTCAACTGGCGCTTTGACAGCGGACTGGTGGCGGGCTCAGTGCCTTGCTACGGAATCTTTAACTATAACGATTGCCCGCAATCGACCACGCTCAACGGGCTGCCGGCCATCAACATGACAAACCCGATGGGAATCCCTCTGACCGCCGACCAGGAATTTCAGGCCGGATTCACTTGCAATGGCATGCACGCAACTCCGACAATTCCTCTGCCCTTTACGTGTCTGGCATCGCAGTTCGGCGCTACGCTCACCAGGGTACCGGCGCCGGGAACCGAGAATGACGACCACACTCCACCCCGCATCGCGTCGCGCAACCTGTTCGACTTGGCCATCGGCGATGACAACCTGTTCAAGGGCGACCGGTACAAGTGGAGCCTGCAATTGACGGCGATCAACCTGACGAACAACTATGCGCTGTACAACTTCCTGTCAACCTTTAGCGGCACCCACTACGTGACGCCGCGGGCCCTGACGGCGCAGTTGGGGTTCCACTTCTGAGGAGGCGGTGGCGCGGTGACAGTATAATCCCCTTATGGCGGACCATGTGATCCACATCTCGGAAGGGGAAGCGGCTCGCGACTTTGCCGAGTTGCTGGCTCGCGTACGAGCGGGTGCGGAAGTGGTCATCGAGAGCGAGGGTGGCAAGCTGCCCTTAGCGGTGATCCGTGCGGCAGTACCGCCGCGCCGCACCATCTCCGAGTGCATCGCGCTGGCCAAGAAACACGAAGAAGAGGCGGGAGAGTCCCCGGTCCTCGATCCTGAGTTTGCCGCCGATGTAGAGGAGATCATCCGCAACCGCAAGCCCTGGAATCCGCCGACGTGGGACTGATCCTCGATTCCAGCATCGTGGTATAGTGCCCTTAAATCATGCTGCACACCCTCGCCGATTGGCTCCACAAGCACGCACTCTTGCTGGAGATACTGCTGGTTATCGTAAGCGCGTTTGTCGCGCTCTACGCGGATACTATCCGGCACTTCCTGTCTTTGCCGCCGCAGAGGTTGAGCACCTGGATCTTGAAGGCGCGGCTGCTTTCCGTCAATGCCAAGCTGTTCAACCTGTGTGAGTGCCAGAACAACGCTTTTACCACGCTGTTGTACATCACACGCACCTTTGTCGTGGTGTTGATTCTGGTCAGTTTGTTCATCGGGGGCGTATTCCTGGAGGTGGTCGCCCTCCGCTCCGCCGCCCGTGGCGACACGGAATTCTACACCCGCTTTCACCAGAACCTCGACATATCGTTAGCGCTGGTGTTCGTGGT
Organism: Candidatus Korobacteraceae bacterium; assembly: GCA_052147365.1. Taxonomy (GTDB): domain Bacteria; phylum Acidobacteriota; class Terriglobia; order Terriglobales; family Acidobacteriaceae; genus Bog-257. The sequence goes on from JBKQKT010000372.1 coordinate 2,718, forward strand.
GGTGGTGTGTTGCCGGTTGATGATCCTGGGGGAATTTCTCTACCGCCTGCGAAACTTCAAGGGCTACGACCAAAGCCTGATGGCCGAAATCGCGCAGTTTGAGGAGAAGCTCGGCATTGCCGACGACGAACCGGCGAACTCGATATCGCATTGAGCGTCTCTATTTGTGACTTCGCCGCTCTTCGCGATCGACTTGCCGGCGCAGGTCGCTGATTAGCATTCTCCACATCTGGGCGTTGGTTCGCAGCAGGATCTGCAGGTTCTGATCGCGAAGGAACTCGATCTCGCTGCTCATATTGCCCAGGAGGCTGTCCATGCGGTCCAGGTCGGTCCGCATTTGCGCAAGGCCGCTGTCGGGAGTGGCCGGAGGCTGCTGCGCCCCAGGTTGTGGAGCCTGAGCCTGAGGTTGGACGCTTCCAGCGGCTGCTCTGGGCGGTGCATCGGCGGACTGCGCCAGTGTTTGGGGCGCGGTCACGGCTAGCGACAGGAACGTCATTGCCAGCACGAGTCGCGCAGCATAAGTACTGAAATGAGCTTGCGGATGGTTCTTCATATCGCCTCCTGATGCAATGCTGACTGCCTCGCCACCAGCTTGGCAAGCTGCCGCGATGTTGCCGCGGCGAATCTTTCCCAGCGTGTTCCGAATCAAATGGCAAGCGATGACGGGAAGCGCAGCCCGCTTCAATTGTCCGGCGAGCTAATTTCCGTTAGAATCAAGGATTGCGATCAACAATTTAGGAGTCTTATGAAGGCAGCCATCCATCCGGCTTATGACGAAGTGCGCGTGCATTGCGCATGCGGCAATACCTTTACCACCCGGTCCACCCACAAGGGCGCCATCAACGTGGAAATCTGCTCCGCCTGCCACCCGTTCTTCACCGGCAAACAGAAGCTGATGGACACCGCAGGCCGCGTGGAGCGCTTCCGCCGCAAGTATGCCAAGTCCGATGCCGCCAAAGCGGAAGCGGCAAAGGCCGAGGCCGCAAAGAACTAACGCGTCCAGTTGCGCAAGAGCCTCCGCCGCGGCGGGGGATTCTTGCTGCCTGATTCTCCTTCGACAGGAAATCTTCAACCGCGGATTGTTTTCGCTACAATCATCACATGCACAAGTTTTTCGACAATCCAGCTGAGCGTATCGCACCCGCCACTGCGCGCGTGCCTGCGTCGGTCGTGCTTGGAGCTGTCGAGATTCGTCCTGCAACGGTGCTGGCGCCCATGGCTGGCGTCACCGACACGGTCTTTCGCCGCTTCATCCGCAACCTCGGCGGCTGCGGCCTGATGATGACCGAGTTCACCTCGGCCGACGGCATCACGCGCCACAAGGACAAGAAGGCCAAGCAGTACCTCACGTTCTACGGCCACGAGCATCCTATTTCGGCGCAACTGTTCGGCAGCGATCCCGTGACGCTGGCCGAGGCGGCGCGCGTCGTTGAGGGTCTCGGCTTCGACCTGGTGGACCTCAACCTCGGGTGTCCGGCGAAGAAGGTTGTGAAGTGCAATGGCGGCTCCGGCTTGCTGCGCGATCTACAGCTCATCCGCAATATCTTCGAGTCGGTGCACGCGGCGGTGAAGATCCCCTTCACTGTGAAGTTCCGCGCGGGCTGGAGCGACAAAGAGGTCGTGCATATCAACCTGGCCAGGATGGCCGAGGACTGCGGTCTAGCCGCCGTCGCGCTGCACGCCCGCACTCGCGAGCAGGGCTACAGCGGTCAGGCGCGCTGGGAGTGGATTGCGGCCGTCAAGGACGCGGTCAGGATTCCGGTCATCGGCAACGGCGACGTGCGCTCGCCGGAGGACGCCGCCGCCATGGTCGCGCAGACCGGTTGTAACGCGGTGATGATCGGTCGCAGCGCAGCGTCGAACCCGTGGATCTTCCGCCAGATTGAGCAGTACACCCGCACCGGGACGTACGAACTGCCCAGCGACGCAGACCGCTACGAGATGATTCGCACCTATTTCGCCATGCTGGTGGAGGAGCGCATGCCCGGCGCCGTCGGGAAGATGAAGCAGTTCGCGTCGTGGTTCACCCATGGCGTGCCGCATGGCGCTCAATTGCGCAAGTCAGTGTACGAAGCTAAGAGCGAGACTGAAATTCTCGATGCGGTGGACCGCTTCTTTGAGAAGCTGCTGAGCGGAGAACATACACAAGAAC
>JBKQKT010000373.1:0-2988 GCA_052147365.1 Candidatus Korobacteraceae bacterium
CTGGCAGGTCCAGGTCGGAAGGGTGAAGCTTTAACTATTGGACAGCAATGATGCGGCGAACTTTCCCGCTCATCGCGGAATTACCAGCGAACTCTATGGCGGCGGCCCGGAACTGCGACTCAAGCAGGAACTGCTTCTCGGAATCGGCGGATGGCGGCTGCTCCGCGCGCTCGGTTTCCAACCGGAGGTCTGTCACCTGAATGAAGGACATGCGGCGTTCGCCGTGCTAGAGCGTGCCCGCAGTTTCATGGAAGAAACCGGACAGCCCTTCGAAGTCGCACTGGCCGTCACGCGAGCAGGAAACCTTTTCACCACGCACACGGCAGTGGCCGCCGGTTTTGACCGGTTCGCTCCGGCCCTCATCGAGCAATACCTTGGGTGGTATGCCGAAAAGAGGCTCGGCGTTACTCTGCACGATTTGCTGGCTCTTGGCCGCCAGAATCCGAACGACTCGTCGGAGACCTTCAATATGGCCTACCTGGCAATCCGGGGCAGCGGAGCGGTCAACGGGGTAAGTCGCTTGCATGGGAAAGTCAGCCGCCACCTCTTTCGGTCCCTGTTTCCGCGCTGGCCCGAGGAAGAAATCCCCGTCGGCCACGTGACTAACGGAGTCCATATGCCGACCTGGGACTCGGCTCCGGCCGACGATTTGTGGACGGCAGCCTGTGGTAAGGGACGTTGGCTGGGAACGACGGAAACCTTAGAGCAGGACATTCGCCATGTGTCCGACGCCACGCTCTGGCAATTCCGCACCGCCGCCAGCAAGTCTCTTGTTGAATACGCGCGAGGGCGGCTATCCCGGGAAGTGGCTGCCTCAGGCGCTTCGGCCGAGGCGGTCGACGGTGCGAAGCATCTCTTTGATCCCAACGCACTGATGCTAGGATTTGCGCGACGCTTCGCAACCTACAAGAGACCGAACCTGCTACTGCATGACCCGCAGCGGCTGCTTCGTTTGTTGACTAATTCTCAGCGCCCGGTGCAACTCATCATCGCTGGCAAGGCTCATCCCGAGGATCGGGCAGGGCAGGCGCTGATCCATGAATGGATAAACTTCATCCGCCAGCCAGAGACCCGACCCCACATCGTCTTCCTGAGCGACTACGACATGTTGTTAACGGAGCAGCTGGTGCAGGGGGTAGACGTCTGGATCAACACGCCACGCCGGCCCTGGGAGGCTTGCGGGACAAGCGGCATGAAAGTGCTCGTCAATGGAGGCGTCAATCTCTCGGAATTGGACGGCTGGTGGGCGGAAGCCTACACGCCTGAAGTGGGGTGGGCGTTGGGGGACGGCCAGGAACATGGCGACGATCCCGCCTGGGACGCTGTCGAAGCCGACGCGCTCTACGGCCTTCTCGAGCGGGAGGTGATCCCGGAGTTTTATGCCCGAGACCAGAGCGGCATTCCCATCGCATGGGTCAAGCGGATGCGGGAAAGCATGGCGCGGTTGACACCTCGCTTCGCCGCCGACCGCGCGGTCCGCGAATACACCGAACAGCATTACCTCCCGGCCTCAGCCGCCTACCGTGGACGCGCGGCGAACAAAGGCACAATCGGCAGTCAAATAATCGATTGGCAGCATGCGGTGGATCGGAAGTGGGGATCGTAGCGTTTCGCAGACTTGCGTGTCGAAACCAACAAGGATCACTACGTGTTTGAAGTCGAAGTCTTTCTGAGCGGTCTCGACCCGAATACTGTGCGAGTTGAGCTTTATGCGGACGGAATCAAAGGCGCCGATCCAGTGCGGGTAGAAATGAAGTGTACGCAAGTGCTTGCTGACGTATCCCGCCCCCGGATCTGTCACGCAACGGTACCCACTACACGTCCAGCGACAGACTACACAGCGCGAGTGATACCTCAGCGCTCCGGAGTGGCGGTTCCGTTGGAATCCCCACTAATTCTATGGCAACGATGATGAAAACGCCCCAACGCGAGTTGCATTATTACATCTCGGAAATCTCCGAGAGCGCAGACGTTCGGGCGGGCTCTTCTCTGCCTTGGGAACCCGGGAGAGGGTAAGCAGGGTTAATGTCGATCTCCAGCCGTAATGACTTAGGAGTCATGCATGAAGGCAGCTAACCCACGCGTCCTGACGATCAATGGCGGTTCGTCGAGCATCAAGTTCGCGCTGTTCGAGGCTGGCGACGCGCTCCGACGGATCCTAGAGGGCGTGATTGATCGAATTGGGCTACCGGAGGCCACCCTGCGGGTGAAGGGCTTAAATCAGGCAGACAACTTTTCGCGGTTAGTGACGGCGCCAGATCATACGGTGGCGGTGGGCGTTCTGATGGATTGGATCGAGAAACGCAGCGGGCGTGACGCATTGGCCGCGGTTGGGCATCGCGTGGTGGATGGCGGCCCCAAGTATTACGAGTCGCAGCGAATCACTGCGGAAATGGTTGAAGACCTGCGTCGGCTCAGTCCGTTCGATCCTGACCATATGCCGGAGGAGATCCTATTGACCGAGGCGTTTCATCGTCGATTTCCCGATCTGCCCCAAGTAGCGTGCTTCGACACGGCCTTTCACCATGATATGCCGCGCGTGGCGCAACTCCTGCCAATCCCGCGGCGCTACGAAGCGCAGGGGGTGCGTCGTTACGGGTTTCACGGCTTGTCGTACTCGTTCTTAATGGAAGAACTCGCCCGCCTCGGCGATCCGGCGGCAACGACTGGCCGGGTCATCCTTGGCCATCTCGGTAACGGCGCAAGCCTCGCGGCGGTGCGCAACGGCAAATCCGTGGACACAAGCATGTGTTTCACCCCAACCGCTGGTGTGCCGATGAGCACCCGCTCCGGCGATCTCGATCCCGGACTGGTTTGGTATCTGGCACGCACTGAAAATATGAGCGCCAAGCAATTCAACAAAATGGTCAATTTTCATTCCGGGTTGCTCGGCATATCCGAGACCAGTTCCGACATGCGTGACTTGCTGGAGCACGAGAAGCAGGACGTGCGAGCGGCTGAAGCGGTAGCACTGTTTTGCTACCAGGT
>JBKQKT010000374.1:0-10300 GCA_052147365.1 Candidatus Korobacteraceae bacterium
TACGCCCGTATCGGTTGCAAGTCGTGATCGCCTTGATTGCGATCGTGCTGAAGGCGGGCGCCGATGTGCTCGGCCCCTACCTCACCAAAGTCGCGATCGACAAGTATCTCGCCAGCCACACCGAAGCTCATTCCCTGCTCGACCGCTTTCTCAGCCCGCGACCGCTCACTGGCATCGCGCAGATCGCGGGAATGTACATCGGCATTCTGCTGCTCAGCTTCCTGTTCGAGTTCACACAAACCTACATCATGCAATGGACTGGGCAGAAGGTAATGTTCGATCTGCGTGCCCAGATCTTCCGTCATCTGCAGCGGCTGCACATTGCATTCTTCGACAAGAATCCCGTGGGACGCCTGGTCACACGCGTCACCAGCGACGTGGATGCGCTGAATGAAATGTTCACCGCAGGCGTGGTCTCGATTTTCGAGGACATCTTCGTCCTGCTGGGTATTCTGGTCATCATGCTGAACATGAGCTGGCGGCTGGCACTGGTCACGTTTGCCGTGCTGCCGCTCATCTTCTACGCTACCTCCATCTTCCGAAGGAAGGTCCGCGAGAGCTACCGTCGTATTCGCATTGCCATCGCCAGGATCAACGCCTTCCTGCAGGAGCACGTAACCGGCATCGTCGTACTGCAGCTTTTCAATCGCGAGAAGAAGTCCTATGAGCAGTTCGAGAAGATCAACCGCACCCACATGGATGCGTTCAAGGACGCGATCATGGCGCACGCCGTTTACTACCCCGTGGTGGAAGTCCTGTCAGCTGTGGCGATCGCGAGCGTGGTATGGGTGGGCGGTGGTCTCGTCGTTAAGCAGATGGTGACGTTGGGCGTGCTGGTGGCGTTCATGCAGTATGCACAGCGCTTCTTCCGTCCTATTCAGGACCTGAGCGAGAAGTACAACATCCTGCAGTCGGCCATGGCGTCGAGCGAACGCGTTTTCAAGCTGCTCGACACTCCGGCCGAAATCGTGTCGCCCGCTGTGCCCAAATCTCCCGAGGGACGCGGCCGCATTGAGTTCGACCACGTGTGGTTCGCCTATCGGACCCTGGCGCAAGCTGCCGAGGAGGCCGCCAGCAAAGGCGAAAAACTCAAAGTTGCCGGAGGCCACGGCGACCTCGCGCTGCAATACGACTGGGTGCTGCGCGATGTGTCGTTCACCATTGAGCCCGGCGAAACCGTGGCCATCGTCGGACACACCGGCGCCGGCAAGACCACGATTATTTCCCTCCTCTTGCGCTTCTACGATGTCCAGAAGGGCGCCATCCGCATCGATGGCGTTGACATCCGCGAGATGGAGCTGAACGACCTGCGCCGGCGTTACGGAGTGGTGTTGCAGGATCCGTTCCTATTTACCGGCACTGTGGCCGGTAACATCCGCCTCGGCTCGCGCTGGATCGAAGACGAATCGATCGAGGAGGCCGCCGAGCAGGTCAACGTCGCCGATTTCATTCGCTCGCTGCCGGGTGGATTCGCCGAAGAAGTACACGAGCGCGGAAGCACGCTGTCCACCGGGCAAAAACAACTCATCTCGTTCGCTCGCGCGCTGGCCCACAATCCGAAGATTCTGATCCTTGATGAAGCGACCTCCAGCGTTGATACCGAGACCGAGTTCAAAGTGCGCGAGGCGCTGTCGCGCATGGTCGAGGGCCGCACATCAATCATCATTGCCCACCGCCTGAGCACGATCCAGCGCGCTGACAAAATCATCGTCATGCACAAGGGCCGTGTGAGCGAGATCGGCTCCCACCAGCAACTGCTCGCCAACCGCGGCATCTACTGGAAGCTCTACCAGCTTCAGTACAAAGACCAGGAGATCCCGGGCGCAGTTCTGGCCGGCGAAGTCGCGAGGCCGGGGGTTGGAGTTTCGGCAGACGGCTAGGAGCTTAAGGCTCGTGTACCATCCGAGGACGCGGTAGTGATGGATTGCCGCAACTCGAGACCCGCAGGGTCGGCATGAGTTTAGCCCAGCACGGAGCCGCAGGCGGAGTGCTGGGTAAAGCGGAAAAATTGAGTTGAGCCCCGTAGGGGCGACACAAGGTCTCGCGGACGCTCTTCAGCTCTGCGTCTTTTGAATCGGCCGCGCACGGTTATGCTTGCAACGAGTCCGCGCGAAATCCACGCTCTCTTCCTCGACGCCTTCAACCGCGGGGATGTCGAAAGCCTGGTCGCTCTGCATGAACCAAATGCGTCCCTCGTCACTCGGGATGGAACCGTGGTTGGACACGGGGCCATTCGCGCGGCCTACCAGAAGATGCTTTTGGGTGGTGCGCGCATGGATCTCAGCACGCGCGCTGTGATTGAATGCGGCGAAGGGCTGGCTTTACTTCACGCGAGTTGGACCTACCATCGTCGTGGAACTGCAACTCCCGGGCTGAGCACCGAAGTCGTGCGCCGCCAGCCTGACGGCACATGGCTGTCTCCTCATTGACGAACCGCGCACACCACCGTAACGTCACTTCTCCACAAGTCACCTCTATTTCTGATAATGTCTCCGTTTGGAAGAGATCGCTAGTAGCGCAATAAGTTCAAAATGAATGCCTCTAGAAGAGTCTGGCGAACCGTAGCCATCGTCTTGATGGTTCCTGCCCTTGCTGTGTGGCTATATACCGGAGTGATATGGAACCGTTATCTAAACACCCTCCCGCGCGTGCCCGATCCAACAACCGGAAGAGTGTACCCGCTGAACATCCACGGCGTTGTAGTCTTCCAGACCCATGCTGAAAAGCTCCGCTTGGATCTGACGGACTACATATCCTTTGGAGTATTTGCGCTAGGAGGACTGATCGGCGCAATCGAAGAGCGGCATTGGAGACGCACTGCCGGGAAGAACATACCACCAATGCCCAAGGGATGGCGGCCGAAGTAAAGTCGCCGAGGCAGCGTCAAGAACAATATTCAAACACTTCCCTCCGAGGTGATAACGTGCCGCAAATTCATCCCTTGCTAGCCCTGGGCGTCGCCGTATCCACGGCTGCGACTGACGCTGTATATGTCATGTTCAGCGCGGCGGTGTCGTCGCGGCGGCGGGTCCCGGCTGCCACCTGGAGCAGCGTGTGGTACCTACTGTCTGCGTTCGCCGTTATCAGCTACACCCGGAACTGGGTGTATGTGTGCTTCGCCGCCGTAGGCTCGTGGATTGGCGCCTACATTTCCATGACGGTCCTGCGGCGGCCGGGCGGTTCAGCCGACCTCGATCACGGCGACCCGAAGGTGTCCGTCTAGCCGGGCGGGGCGAGGTGGCAGCTGGTTACCTGGTCCGAGGGATGTTACGAAAGTACAGTTACCGAACCTGTACCTTCGTAATCTTGACAGCGCGCCATTTGGCAGTAGGCTTGGAGTTAGGGCGCTGACAGCATCAGCATTCCTCACCCGTCCCAGGACGACGCGCATAGCTCTTTGACAATTTGAGCCGCTTTGTCGGCGTGACCCCCGAGTGCAGTCGAGGGGGAGGGGCCCGCAGAGCCTGCCCTGAGCAACGCCGAAGGGCCAAGATCCGAGGCCAACTAAGGATCGTAAGTCCTTTAAAAGGAGTATTATGAGATAAGTCTTTGTGAATCAAGAAGTTGCATCGAAATGTCGGACAATTGCGGTATAACTCCTTTATTTTGAAGAGCAGCGATAACAGGAGAGGGTACGGCCGTTCACACACAGACACACACAGGAACGCCTCACGCCAAGTAACCCCTGGCATTCTGGTGGCTCTTCCGCACCTGTCATAATCGAATGGTGCGAGTCCTCGTCTCCGCGGGAGAGGCATCCGGCGACTTTTACGGCGCAGAGCTTATGCTGGCCCTGCGCAAACAAATTTCCGAACGAGGGCTGCGCACTGACCTCGAGTTCTTCGGCGTGGGCGGAGACCAGATGCGAGCAGCTGGTTGCGACCTGCTGGCGGACGCGCGCGAAATCGCCGAAGTGGGTATCGTTGAGGTCGTCAAGCATATCCCGACCATCTATCGCCGCTTTCGTGAGGTTGTTCGCGAAGCAGAGCGCCGGCGGCCCGATGCGGCGGTGCTGATTGACTTCCCCGATTTCAACCTGCGGCTCGCTCGCGAAATGCACAAGCGCAGCGTTCCCGTCATTTACTACGTAAGCCCGCAACTGTGGGCGTGGAAACAGGGACGCGTCGAGCTTGTGAGAAAGTACGTTCGCAAGATGCTCGTGATTTTTCCCTTCGAGGAGAAGTTTTACCGCGAGCGTGGCATCGAAGCGCAGTTCGTCGGGCACCCGCTGGCTGATCTGCCCGCACCCGCCATCACGCGCGAGCAGTTTGCCGCCGAACACGAACTCGACGCCAGCCGTCCATGGATAGCATTGCTTCCCGGCAGCCGCCGGGCGGAGGTTTCGCGTATCTTCCCCACGCTGCTGGAAGCAGCGCAACTTCTCGGCCCGGATTACGTTTACACAGTACCGGTAGCTTCCACTCTCGATCAGAAATGGATGGCTGCGTTTCTTCGTGACTACGCAGGCCCGCCTATCGTGTTCACCAGCGATGCCCGCGCGACGTTGCTGCATGCCCGCGCGGCGGCCGTTGCCAGCGGCACTTCGACGTTGGAAGGAGCCCTGATTGGAACGCCGTTTACGATGGTTTATCAGGTCGCGCCGCTCACCTGGACGCTTGGCCGCCGTCTAGTCAAGGTAGACCGCTTCGCCATGGTCAATTTAATCGCCGAACGGGATGTCGTACCTGAACTGGTGCAATCCGATTTCACGGCTCAACGGGCCTGCGACGAAGTGCGCCGAATCATTCCCGATGGCGAAGCACGGGAAGCCATGATGACCGGCTTTTGCGAAGTGCGGCAGCGATTGCAACCCGACGAGCCAGACGGCAACGCCAGCCAACGCGCTGCTAAGGCAGTGCTCGCGGTGATTGAAAGTCAAGCATGACCCGCCGAGCCGCATCCTTCCATGCAGGTTTTTCATCATTTATAGTTGGTAGGAAAGCAGGAGTTTCCTCCCTAATGCAAATGTCGGCGCGATCCCGTGGACGCGTTCTCATCCTCTTCGTCTTCGCTCTCGTTTCGACCGGCTTCGCGGCGGAGAAGGTGCGGCTTCAAATCAACGATGTCACGGTCAACGCCGTAGTCACCCCGCAGACCCACCAGATCAAGGCGCAAGCACGCGTAAAATTCACTGCGCTTGATGACATCACCATCGCCATCTTTGAGCTGCACAACGGGCTCCGGCCAACGCGCGTGCTCGACTCCTCGGGACAAGCGCTCTCCGCCGAGCGCGTCAGCCAGGATTCGACCGTTCGCGTTGCTTTGCCAAGCGGTCTGAGCAAGGGAGCCAGCGACTCTCTCATTTTTGAATACGAAGGAGCGCTTCAGTCCTCCGATGACAGCCCGGTGCCGGGATTGAAACTCGCCTACATCGGCGACCCCATCACATATCTGCTGTACGCGGGCCGTTGGTTTCCCATGGCCGGTTACGGCATCAACCGGTTCACTTCGACCCTCAGCGTGAGCGTTCCGGCCGGTTACACCGTGGTTGGCAGCGGCAAGCAGAGCAGCGGAACAGTTCCCGAACTTAGCGTTGACGCTGGCGCCGGACGCAAGGCGGCAGCAGGCCATTCCTCGCTCGCCAAGCTGGCAGCTCCAGCCGGATACAAGGCGTACACCTTCACCTATCAAGAGCGGCCCAGCTTCCCGGGCACCATCTTGATCGGCAAGTACGAAGCGACCAAGAGCAATGAAGGCGGCCTGAATATCACCGTTTACACGACGGCTCAAAAGAAGCCCGTTGCCCAGGAGTACGCTGATACCGCCGCCAAAGAATTCTTCTTCAATACCAGCACGTTTGCGCCTCCATTCAGCAGCACACTGAACGTTGTCGAGTTGCCGAACGACACGGTTCCGTCGGCCTGGGCGCCCGAGATTGCCGCGCTGGCTTCGCGCTCCTTCAACGAAAAGGTCAGCTATCGCTTGCTCGCTAATACCATTGCGCATCAGTGGTGGGGAACCATGGTCAGCCCGGCGTCGAAGAACGACTGGTGGTTGAACGATGGCTTCGCGCGATTCTCAGAGGCCTTGTATGTGCAGCACGTCGCGGGTGAAGGTGGGTTCGAAGAGGTCACCAAGGACATGTCTGTGGGCGCGCTGGCCTACGTCTCGGTGCCGCTCGCCGACGTGGGCAAGCTCGATCCCTTTTCGCCTGAGTTCCAATCCCTGGTGACCGACAAGGGCGGCATCATTCTAAACATGTTGCGCTGGGTCATCGGCGAGCAGCCCTTCGACAAAACCATGCGCACATTCCTCTCGCAATACTCCGGCAAGTCCGCCTCGGTTGACGACTTCCGCAAAGTCGCGGAGCAGGCCTCGGGAGAGCAACTCACCTGGTTCTTCACCCAATGGCTCAACTCCACCGGCGCGCCTGAATTCAAGAACAAGTACACCGTGTACCGCACGCAGAAAGGCTTCCGCGTCGTCGGCGAAATCCAGCAGGACATGGACCTGTTCCGCATGCCTGTGGAACTGAAGATTGACACCGACGGCAAGACGGAAACCCAACGCATCGAAGTTTCGGGCACTAACTCCGCTTACGCCGTGGAAACCTTCGGCAGGCCGCGCAAAATCAGCATCGATCCCGGCAACATGGTCCTGCAGAACTCGAAGGAGCTCCAGGTTCGCACCTCGATCATGCGCGGGCAGCAGGACACCGAACAGGGCGACCTGACCGAAGCGCTGAAGGAATACCAGAAGGCGCTGGACATCAACAAGAACAGCTCACTGGCGCACTACCGCATCGCCGAGGTTTTTTTCCTCCAGCACAATTACCAATCAGCCGCCAACGCCTATCGCGAGGCCCTGAATGGCGACGGCGTTCCACGCTGGACCGAGGTCTGGAGCCATATCCAGCTTGGCAAGATCTTCGACCTCACCGGCCAGCGTGAGCGCGCTACCAACGAATACCGCCAGGCGCTGCAGACCAATGACAACACCCAGAACGCGCTCGACGAAGCGCGCAAATATCTGCAAAGCCCGTTCCAGCCACAGCAGAGCGGAACCAACGGCATGCAGTAGGCGCTCAGCGCACCCGGTTCGTATTGGCATCCGAGCAGAGAACTTTAGTCCGCAGTCGAGGGATCTGCGGTTCGCCCGCCTACCGCGCGAACTTTAGCCCGCTCAGACTCGCAGCCTTTTCCCTGTCGACTCCGTGCGCCATCACCAGCACCTGAAACGTTTCACCCATTCCGCCAGGCGCGATCAGGTGCTTGAGTTGCAATGCCACCTTCGCATGCTCCTGCGGCAGCCCGCAATCCTGAAAGGCATCCGCAAACTGCGTTTTCTCTCCAATGCCGATGAGAAATTGCGATTGCGTGATCAGCGCCAGCGCATCGAGCCCAAGCTCGACTCCGCGCGCACGCAGGGCCGTGAAATTCACGTGTGCCGTGATGTCCTGTTCGCCCGGCGCTTCATAAGGCGAAGCGCTCGCCCGATGCTGTCGATAGGTCATCAGCGTGTCGCGATGGCGTCCCGCAAGCTGCTCCTCGCGCGTGTAGCCGTAGTCAACCAGCACTACAAATCCGCGCTTGCCGCTTGTCGCCACTGACCCTTCGGATCTCCCTCTTACATAGTCATACCGACCGAGGGCTTCAGCCCGAGCGGAGGGACCTGCGGTTCCCCGCTCTTCAAAGATTTCCGCAATCCGGTCCATCCACCCCAACGCCGCCAGCGGCACTTCCACGCGCTCGCCTTCTTCCGGATGCACGCTATAGCGATCCAGAAACTCGTTCTCCGCAGCGGACGGCGCCACGAAGCTTTCCACAAACCTGCCGCTCTCGACTCCCACTCGCAACGCCCCGCGATGGTTAACGACCTCGACCGGCAACGCGTCGAAGAACTCGTTACCGAACACGATGATGTTCTCGCCCGCAGACGACGCGGCCGACTCGAACGAATCGAACACCCCCGCACCACCCGCCGCGACCTGCTCCGATAGTCGCTCCCGCAACCGTTCTCGCAGATGTGCCGACTGCTCCACCAGCCCATAGCGCAGCGCACTTGCGAATTCGGAAAACTGCTTGGCCGACCAGTCCAGCACATCACGCGCAAACAGTCCGCGACCCGGGCCGAGCTCGATCACATCAACTCGCTCCGGCGAACCGAGCGCGCGCCACATCTCTTCGAACTGCCGCGCCAGCAGCCGCCCGAACACCGCATGCACATCGCTCGAGGTGTAGAAGTCACCGGCCTTGCCGAACTGTTCACGCGGGCGCGAATAGTAACCAAGTTCCAGTTCGTACAGGCAAAGTTGCATGTAGCGCGAGAACGGAATCGCTCCCTTGCGGCGAATCTCGTCTGCGATTCGCTCGCGGAGAGTCACAGCTTGCCCTCGCGCTCCATCTGCTGATGCTCTTTGCGGTGCTGCGGCGTGCGAGTGAACATCTCGACCAGGTAGTCGTGCAGGCAGTCGAAGAGCTGGCGCTGGAAGGCCCACTCGAATTGCGGGTCGTCGAGGTCGCGAGGATGCAGCTCGAAGTAGTAGGTGTGAACCCGCGGCTCGGTGAACCGCGGCCGAATGATCACCTCGACCGCGTCGCCTTTGGTGCGGGCGTCGAACTCAACCAGCGGATGCTCGTAAAGCCGCAACTGTTGCTGCACGCGGACGAGACGCTCAGAGCCCATCGCTTGATTTTAGCTGGTCGTCGCCAACTCAGGCTCGAGCGAATTTCTACCTTCGGGACTACTCGAACTATGCCACCTTGGATTTAACGTTCACGCTGCTGGCTATGTTGCTGAGCGTCTGGTCCGCCTCTTTCTTCTCGTCGAGAGTCTCTTGCAGCAGGGAGGCCATCTCTTTTTGCTCCAAGAGCTCGGCGTAGGTCCGCATCAGCTCGGCATAAGTACGCACCGCGCCGTACACGGCAATTTGGTAGTGTTCAACTCGCTGCGCGGCGGTGATGATTCCCGCGTCAATCGTTCCTGGATCGCCGTCTGCCGACGCAATCTCCTCGCCTTCTTGCAATAATCCCTTCATGCCTTTGCAGTCCTCACCGGTGGGGTTCTCGTTCAACACCTGAAAGATGCGGTCGAGGCGTGAAATCTGCAGCTTGGTTACATTGACGTGCTCCTGCAGGACGTTCTTCAGCTCTGGATGATGTGCAGCCTCGATCAGTTTGGGCAGTGCTTCGGTGATTTGGTTTTCCCCGTCGTAGAGATCACGCAATTCCTTCAGGAAGAGTTGATGCAGGTTTTCGAGCTTCCTCGAAAATAGGAACATACCGCCTCCAGAACTCGGGATTTCTAGATGTGATGTAGAGAGGCAAATTCGAGTTGGCCTCGAACTTCGTTCGACAACCGCTGTTGTGCTGCAAAAAGAAGGAAAGCGAAACACCCACATGGGCTTAGCAGTGTTGGGAAAAAACAGCGCGCGAACCTGAAGGAGTACTCCTTTGGCTTTACTCGTAGCGCAGCGCTTCGATGGGATCTAGTCGAGAGGCCTTGATGGCGGGCAACATTCCGCTCACCAGGCCGACCACCGCCAGAATGACGGTGGCGATCACGACGATGGACGGATCAATGATGAGACGAATGTCAGCGGCCTCGGCGTTCTTGGCGACGGCGCTATAGAAGGTGATTCGTCCCACGCCGATGGCAACCGCATAGGCGAGCAGGATTCCAGCGATGCCGCCGACGAAGGTGATGGCCAGCGCCTCGGCCAGGAACTGGAAGAGAATGTCGCGCTTGCGGCCGCCGAGCGCTTTTTCCACGCCAATCTCTCGCGTGCGCTGCGTCACCGACACCAGCATGATGTTCATCAGCCCGACGCCGCCGATGCCCAGGGTCAGCGTGCCGATGAAAGCCAGTAGGACTTGCAGGCCGGTGATGATGATCTGGAACTGCTTCAACTGCTTCATCATGTTGTAAACGAAGACCGCGCGCTTGTCGTCGGGCTTGAAGTTGTACTGCTGGGCCAGCACCCCGCGCACCTGCCGCTCCACCAGTTCAAACTCATTGCCTTCATAGTCGAGCCAGATGCCGTCAAGATAATGCGTGTCCTTGATGTCGCCCATGGTGGTGAACGGGATGTAGATGAGCTTGTTGACGCTGTCATCGCCCTCCTGCATGTGCGCCGCCAGCACACCAATCACCTGGAAGCTGATACCGTCGATGCGAATAAATTGTCCCAGCGCATACTGGCCGGAGAAGAGCTTGCTCTTGGCCTCGGAGCCGATGACGGCAACGCGAGCCCGCGACATCTCGTCTTGTTCGTTCAGCAGGCGGCCTTCGCCCAGGGTCAAAGCCTGGATCTGGAACATAGTGGGATAAACCCCATTGATGGGCAGCGTGTAGGTACGCA
>JBKQKT010000375.1:0-7065 GCA_052147365.1 Candidatus Korobacteraceae bacterium
TCGATCAGACACAGTGGGAATACCCAGTTTTCTGGTGCCACCCTTTGCCTTCGGAATCTCTACCTGCTTCACCGGCGGCGGAAAGTATGAACCCGACGACATCCGATTCCACAGCTTGTACAAATTCTTCGACAGGTTCTGTTCGAACATCACGATGGTTTCATCGTCGATGCCGGCAGCACCGCGGTTGGCCTTTACTTGCTGGTACGCTTCCCACACTGTGCGTTTCGCAATGAAATACGGCTTTGTTGATGTCATGTCACTCATCCCCGCATGGCGGGTTGGCGACGTTTGTCAACCGGATAACGCTGCCCCTTCGCTCCACCCACATTACAAGGGCTTCATCGCTACTGCGGACAGCTCCGCCCCTCGTCCTGGCATCGGTATTCTTCCTCATGGTGTTTGCCACTTGTCATTTTCCTTGCCATCCAGAACGAGGTTCTCACGTTCCGTACCAAAGCCTGTATTGAGCTCATGCCGCCTATACACCGACTGCCATCGGGACCGTAAACAGGTATCGCCCCGACTGATCCTGGAGCCAATGGTCGTCCCCAGTTCCGGCAGTGTTTTAGGGCATAACGATGCGTCATCGGATGGTTTGCTTTCGCTCATCTTCTCAATACTCACCTGACATCTTTTCGATGCCTTTTCCTCGGTCGCTCACCACCACGCCTATTGAACGCAGCAGCACCGGGCGGTTTGAAGCCTGCTCCTGTAAGCCGACTCCGGGAGGCCGTCTCCCATCTTCAGTACAGCATCACGAGCTGTCGCTCGTGTTCGTGACACACACCACTGCTTGCCCTTCTTGGTCTGATGCATCTCAGGATCGCGTCCGCCGCTGGAGTTCTTCGTCGAACTGGGCGCATGAATAATCGTCGCGTCCACGATGGTGCCGGTCGAGATGCGGATGCCCTTCGTTTCTAGGTAGCGATTCACCGTCATCAGCATTTCGCCGCATAGATCGTGCTCTTCGAGCAAGTGGCGGAAGCGAAGGATTGTCGTCTCGTCCGGCGCCGCGGCTACGCCCAGATCCACTCTGGCAAAGCGCCGCAGCACAGGTGACTCATAGAAGGCTTCTTCCATGTCGGGGTCCGACAAACCGAACCACTGCTGCAAAAAGTAGGTCCGCAGCATAATCGGCAGGCCAACCGGCTGGCGACCATTGCCCGCCTTGGGGTAATGAGGTTCACCAGCGCCAATAGCTCAGACCATGGAACTACCTGGTTCATCTGGTCCAGAAACAGCTCCCGCTTGCTCTTGTGACCATGTTTCTCAAAACTCGCCTGCGATGCCAGTGTCTGCTGAATCCGCGCCATTCGCTTCATACTTATAGTTTATTCAAATTCGACGCGGCTTGCAGACTTGTGCAGAGGTTCCTTAGAGCATGGGCAGCGCAAACATGTGTTGTCAATACGGACTGGAACTCTTCGGATGTGGTCTCAATAGCCGGTTTCTTCAGGTGCGTACCTGCGTTGTTGACCAAAATCGAGATGGAACCGCCTACTACTTCTTCCGCTGTGCGAATGAGACTTGGAGCAGCCTCCAGACGATTAATGTCATGAGCGACGTACACGGCGGCATCACCGATCCCGGCGGCGGCTCGTGCGAGCTCCTGCTCACGGCGTCCCACAAGCACAACTTTGGCGCCGGCGGCCGCCAGACACTCTGATATACCGAACCCTAGACCGCTTCCGCCTCCGGTGACCAAGGCAATCTCTCCGTCCAAGCAAAACTTCGTGTTGAAGAAATCTGTGTTCTCTGCCATGCTTAGCTATTCCTCGGGATAGCGCTAAAACAAGTTTTATTGTGAATTGGGCGCAGAAAGGGAAGCGCCGCATCCAGTACTCGGGGCCAAGTTGCTCGGCGGCGATAGGACCGAACGTCGAGCAAAAGGAGACAGGCGCAGAAAGGGAAGCCGCTCTGCCGCTCGAAGTTGCCATAAATCAGTCCATTGGAAAAGCAGACTGGGCGAGACTCGCAAGACGAACGGTCGAGATGTTCGCCACGAACATGGCGATCCCGAACGAAGCGACTATTCCGATGCCCACAACCACGGTGAGATAGATAGAGACGATACCAAAATAATGAGTGGTCATATATCCTAGTCCATCTGGGTCAGGGCGGCTTCCTTGAAGGAGAAGCCCCATCCTGCGCCTGGTAATGGGTGTGCAAAGCCGTCATCGATCGTGATCGGTTGATCGACCAGGCCATCAATCCAGTCGAACGATTCGGATCCGTAGGCATCGGGAATCGTACAGAGCAGTGGCACATCGTATTCCTTGTAGTAATGCGGCAGCACGGGAATCCGGTGGCCATTGGCCAGTAAGGCGCTCTCTCGCCAGCCTTCGACTCCACCCAGACGAAGGATGTCCGGTTGCCACAGATCAAGTGCTTTGCGACGGATCAGCGCTCGCAACGAGGTGGTGTCGAATTCCCGCTCACCCATGGCGAGAGGGATTCCCGTTTGCCGTCTCAGACATTCATAGCCGTCAAAGTCCGTCCGCTCGATCGGCTCTTCAAACATATGGATGTTGAAGGCCTGAATACGGCGTGCTAGCGCGAGTGCGGAAGGCACGTTCATACCCTGGTTGGCGTCTATCATCAACTTGATATGAGGCCCCAAGGCCTCACGAGCACGAGCTAGACGCTCCACGTCTCGATCCAGTTCGGGGGAACCAACCTTGATCTTCACGGCGTGAAATCCGCGCTTTGCGTATCTCGTCACCTCCTCAATCATCTCTTCCATTGAGTAGCCCAACCAGCCTCCGCTGCCGTACACGGGAACCTTGTCCCGGTAGGTCCCCAATATCTTCCAGATCGGCTGATCGAGCGTTTTTCCCCATGCGTCCCACATGGCAATGTTGATGGCGCCCGCTGCCCAGCGATTCAGACCCACATTGCCGAAGTACTCGGCATTTGCAAGGGCATGCTTCATAAACCGGCCGGTTTCGTAGGCCTTGTACTCCAAGGCGAGCGGGGCGATATCGCGCAATGCACCGGCGATGGCCTCGGGGGAGTACTCAAACGCAAGCAGATTGCTTTCGCCAATCACTCCGGACTCAAGCTCGATGCGCGTGACGACGAATGCAATCCGCTCGATGGAATGCGTTGCGTCCGCAATGGGATGAGACAGCGGCGACAGAGCGCGGAAGTATTCGATCTTCTTGATACGTGTTTTCATGTGTTGTCTTCCAGATCCGGTCGGTTGAACGTGAATTACAGACAATTTGGCAAAAAAGCAGCAGATCTGCAATTTTCTTTTGCCGTGGATATTCAGCGATATACGTCTTAACGACTATTAATACTACCCTTCAGAGGCCGCCTCTGATAACAACAAACAGATAGACCTTGATGTGGCGATGGTATAAAGTGCTAGCATGAATCGCAGAGTTCCAGAAGGTCCCTTGAGTCCCCCTCCCGGTCGTCCCAGCTGGTGTGGCCCGGAAGAGTTGGATCTAATCTACCTCGGTTGGGGTAAACGAGACTTCGCCAAGGATCCGGTCATCGTTCATCGCGACCGCGGCTCAAATTACTATATTCTGCTTCATGGCGAGATCATTTTGACCGTCAGCGGTTCCGCGCACATCGTCCGTGGCCCAAGCGCGCTGATTTTCGACCCGGGCTGTGCATTTGGCCTGTCGGCTCGTAACAGAAAGACGCCAAAAATCTTGGTTTGGGTCTGGCGTGGGCGACCGCAATCGCCAGCGTTGCTCCCTCCGCCGGATGGCTATCTGGTAGTCCATCTGCATCAGTGCCCACTCGATTCGCTTATGGATTTACACTTCCGCTGCCGAGATGAGGTCTCCAGGGCCGATGAGTATCTACCGCGAACTTTGGCCGCACTGCGTGAATTGCTTGAGGTGGAGATTCTGCGGAGCAGCCGGGTAACCTCCGCCACCGACGATGTAAGGTGGAATCTGGTCAACTCTTGGATGATTAACAACCTTTCGATCCACGCACCGGTCCCTGCTCTTTGCGATTACCTTTCCATGTCGTCCAGCACGCTCCACCGGTTCTTCCTTGGATACGCTGGAGTCTCCCCGGGAGCATATTTCCGCCAGCTCAAAGCACAAGAAGCCTTGCGCCTTATCCGTGAGGAAGGCTGGCAGGTCAAGGCAGCCGCGTATCACCTTGGCTATCGTTATCCGAACGATCTCAGCCGAACATTCAGGAAGCACGGCAACGATGCGACAGAATAGAGCATTTGTCGTTCAGATGGCCGATTTCTGCCAGCAGCCGCGAACGGAGATACCGCCAAAGCCCAATTGTCTGGTGTGCGATCAGCGCGGTCTCTCCCGAGTCGTCCTACACATCCCAAGCCGTCAGTTGATCCCCGGTTACAATCGCAGATCCCTTCGTCCCGTGGATTTCCACTCGTTCGGGATAACCCGGCCACAGCGCAGTCGCCGCCTGAATCACGCCTGTCGCGCCGTTGGCATAGCGCATCACCGCACAGACCAAATCCTCCGACTCAATCTTGTGTAATGCGCCAAGCTGCCAGTAGCCAAACACTTCATCCACCGCGTCGATGAGGTACAGCAGCACATCCACCTGGTGAATGGCTTGGCTGATCAGTGCGCCCCCACTTTCTACGGCCCAGCTCCCTTTGATCGGCCGCGCGTAATACTCATCGGAGCGATACCACTTCACATAAGCATCCCCCTGCAGAATCCTGCCCAGGTGGCCAGAGGTCAAAGCCTTTTTTAAAAAACAGAGCCGAATCGTCGTGGCGATGCTGACTCACCACCCCTAAGGAATCTCTGAAAAACTCTTATGCCTGCGTCGTTATTGATTATTGATCCGGCAAGAAAAAACTGTTAAGCGGCATATGCAACGAATGGATCCTTGAAAAAGGCTTTGATTCTTTCAGGACTCTTCTCGATTGCCGCCATGTGATTTGTTGATGCCAGACACAGCTTGTCTTTGGTTCGGCATGGCACACGCGCCTCGATGGCTTGTTTCATATCGCCGTTGAGACGTTCATCCGGGTTCAGTTCCGGCGAGTAACTGGGTAGATAGAAGACTTCGATTTGTTCTTGATGCGCGGACAGCCACTCTTTGACCGGCTTGCAATGATGCACGCCGAGGTTATCGAGCACCAGAAAGACTTTACGTCCGGCCTGCTTGATGAGCACCTCAAAAAACTCGATCAGCCGCAGGTGGTTGAAGTTACCGTCGACGATCATCCAACTTGTCTTGCCCTGGTTGGTTACGGTTGAAATCATCGATAACTTCTGCCGCGTGCCGCCCACGACGCAGGCAACAGGCGTATCTCCCTTGGGCGCGTACCCAACCACCGCTGCCCTGCCGAAGCATCTGCTTGACTGCGAGTTGGGTGATGAAGAGGAACCCTTCCAGATTGGTGGAGACGAAGCGATGAAAGTCGTCGGCGGTGTAATCGGTAAAGGGCTTGGCTGCGAAGATACCCGCGTTGTTGACAACACTGTCGATCGAACCGAACTTGGCGATCGCCGTCTGTGTGACCCTCTCGGCCGTCGCCGAGTGACCGATGTCTCCATCAACGAGTGCTAGGTTCGCCGAAGCCGGAAACCCAGCTCCGGAGACATTGCGCGAGGTTGCAACCACGCCATAGCCACGATCGAGAAACGCATGGACAACAGCTGCTCCAATGCCTTGCGATGCCCCTGTTACGATAACGGTCTTTTTAGCTGTCATGCTTGGCTCCTGTGATTGCGCAATCCGATCCGCTCGAATGCGCTTCACAGTGCGATTACGCCAAAAGCCAGGGGACGAATCTATTGGACGATAGTATCGATCAACACCTTGGTATCGGTCAGAGTGACCGCCGGTTGCGCTAGTCTGCGATGATAGCGACGAAAAGGCGCTCCTCAGAGTTAATCTGTGGTCACGCTATTCGCTCAGCGCAAATGTGTAGACGTGGAGGAGATGATGAACGATCCGCTGTACTAGCAGCTAAAGCATAGCGAGCCTCAATGCCCATCGCGCCGTCGCCCTTTGCCTGACAGCAGCAGCCACCGGAGTAGCGCTAGACGTTTGATTTCTGGTCGAGGAAAAGGGCCACTGGGGGTGGGGCGGTGACCGTACTGGCGACGGTACAGAGATCGTCAGTGGGGAAGCGGCCTGGTAAACCACAACCGCGCAGTCGTCTGGAATGGTGCTGGATTTACGCCAAATCGCCATAACCGGCCAATCTCTGCTTATTTTCATTCAGGTGGTTTTTAATTTACGTAATTCGGCCAGGATCTTTGTGAGCCGATTGGGGAGCTTATTGAGGCGATTGCGCTTGTCGCCGTTTGGAAAAGAGCGTCGGAACATTTCCAGCGCATGTTGAGAAGCCTGGAAGCAATCGATGAGACCATCGAGGTCTGCCCGTACGGGTATAGCAGATGTTTTGGGTTGCGGAGCCAGATGCCTTGGTTTGGAGCGAGCCAACTGGAACTCGCGTTCGAGGTCGGTGAGGGCGACATCGACGTAGCGCATGGTCATGCCCGGATCGACGTGGCCGAGTAACTTCATCAGGACGGGGAAGCTGACGCCGGAGCGAAGCATCTCAGTGGCGTAGGTGTGCCTGAACTGATGAGGGACGATAGCTGTGGGAAGTCCGAGCGAGTGACAGACCTGATGCAGGTAATCGCGGAGCTGAACCAGGATCGCAACTTTGCTTCCGGGTCGTGCCAGGAGTCGTCCATCGGCCGGCAGCGGATCGAGGGAGCGGAAGAAGCGCAAGCGGTGAACGAGATCACGGCCGAAGGCATCGATGGGGACCATGCGTTCGGTCTTGAGTTTGCCGAGGGGGACATGAACTGCCCATTGGCTCGGCCCTGTAGAGCGCAGACAGTCATAGGAGAGATCGGCGCATTCGCCGATGCGCATGCCGGTCGAGCGGAGCAGGAGGAAGACATTTCCGCCCAGATCGTTTCGGCGCATGAACTCCTGCTGCAAGAGTTGATCCTGTTCGGCGGTGAGCGGCCGTGGCAGTGTGTGAGGTGAGCGCGGGATATCCTCGCGCAGCAGCAGGTGAGCCAGTTCAGCGAGATGGTTGGTACGCGCCAGCTCATGGAAGATGGTGCGCAGAGCAAAGAG
>JBKQKT010000376.1:0-4362 GCA_052147365.1 Candidatus Korobacteraceae bacterium
GGTCAGCAGATCGGTAAGGAAGAGCGCCTGATCGGCGATACTCGAGAAAATTGAGAAGATCTGCTGGATATTGCCGCTCGCCCCGCTTAAGGCCCCGGCGAGGAAGACCATGGTTCCCACGGATAGATTACCGGAAACGGTTTGGAAGATTACAAAAGCATAGGCGCTGTAATAGGCGGCAGTGCTGAGCAGCGCGAACACGGAACTGGCCTTAAGGCGTCGCCGCAAGAGCGAAACATTTTCCACGTAGACCTCGTCCGCAAGCTGGGCATACTTGCCGCTAAGGTGCCCGCTGAGCCCGAAGAGCTTGAGCTCCTTGGCACTGTCCTTACTGGCTCCCAGGTCGCGCAGATAGTCAAGTTGCCGGCGGATCGGAGTCAGCCGCACATTCAGGGCATAGCCTAGGAAGGCGAAATGGCTTTCGCCCACGAAAGCGGGGATCACACCCGCGATGAGAAGCAGAAGCAGCCAGGGAGAGAAGGCAAGAATGCTGACTGAAAGGGTAATTGCCGTAATGGTTTCCTGAAGCAATCGGCCAAAGGCCTGGACCATCCCAATCCGGTCCGTGGCCTGCACCCTGGCCCGCTCCAGCTTGTTGTAAAACTCCGGGTCTTCATACGAGGAAAGATCAAGTCGCGAGGCGTGCTCCATGACGCGGATGCTGACGTGGCGGGTAAACCGGTCCGCCAGTAGGCCGTCGGAGTAGTCACAGAGACGCGAGAGGATGGTTCCGAAAAGCGCCAGTCCAAACGCCAGTGCCACCAGCCACCAAAATACCGGGGACACATGGGAATGGTTCTTGACCACCTCGACAATGGAATCAATGATTCGGCGCGAGACGGCCAGCACGGCAATAGGAATGAGGGCGGCTACGATTCGACAAGCGATCCCTGAGGCCACCACTCGCGGCCCGGCCTCCCATACAACCTTGAGGCCTGGGGGGATGTTCCGCAGTGCTTTCAGGCGCTCCCGCCAAGCGCCCAGAAATGAATTATTTATCTGGCTTACCGGCATAATGGAGTCCTTGGCTTGTTCGTCGATGCGTCTCGGTCCCTAAGCCTGGCGGCAAGAGTTGACAGCGTGGAACGGCGGTTGGTGGCCCCGGCCATCTGCTGCCATGGCGGCATGAGCATCAGGTTGCTTGAGACCTTCACTTGTCTTGCCTAAGAAACTCCACCAGTTCACCGTTAACCTGTTCTGCGTGCGTCCAAGTTGTGCAGTGGGGCCCATCCTTTACCGCCAACAGGCGGGCTCCTGCTTTTCCCAGGAAGCAACGCTCAGCGGATATCCGTGAATAAGGACAACCGGCTTACCCCAGCCGTGGTCCTCATAGTAAAGATCAATGATCCCCCAAGTTTTCCTTGCCGACCGTGATGGATGGCATTGAGGCTCTCCCTCCTTGGGTTCTCGCAACTCCTTACTTCGTCGGACAGACGAGACCCCGTCCAAATCAATTACGGCGAGCTATTCGGTTTCTCCGCCTACGGCTTCTTTTCGGGGTCACTGCTGTCGCTGTGGGGAGAGGCAGCTTTTTTGACTCCCTTACCAACTTTCTTGCCCCCCTTGCCCACACCCTCACCCAAATCCTTGCCTGCCGCGATGGGTTTACCTTGCTTCATCTCGTGGCCGACTCCTTCGCCGCCACTTCCCACATCTTTGCCGGCGGCCTTGAAATCGCCTCCGACCGACTCCGGCCCCACTCCCAGTTTGCCTGCTGTCTCGGCATCAAGGTGTCCCGTGACCGGCAGGTTCTCCGACTTCTGATATTGGCTTATCGCCTCTCGGGTTTGGGAACCCACGTGGCCATCGATCGGCCCGGGGTCAAAGCCCTTGTCGCGCAGAGTCTGCTGCACCTTCTTGATGTTGTCGCGATCGGCTGCGGAAGCCCAGGGCGTCAGGCTCAGTCCTAACATCCCAGTCACCAGAAAGATGAAGATAACCCTGATCCATACTGCCTTCTTGTTTAGAGACATATTGCACCCCCGTTTTGAATTTAGTTGCTTGTTTGCCATCCTCTGGAGCAAGCGGTTCTCACGTCGACGACGTGGATTTTCGGCCCGCGTGCGCTGGGCGTTCGGGTTGACCTCGCCGATTGCCTCGAGGAGGTAACGCATGGTTGTGTCTTAGCCGACGCGTCGGCCTCGCACGAAATGGACGATCAAGCTAATGACGGCCACAATGAGTAGCAGGTGAATCAAGCCGCCCGCAACGTGGAATGCGAGAAAGCCCAAAAGCCAAGCCACCAATAGCACGATAAAGAGAGCGAGAAACATACTGTAAATCTCCTTCCTGGATCCGAAGGTCTGATCGACCTTACAGTTTCAGCAATCTGTCAAAAAAGGAACGATAGCGCTGCAGGGCAATTCGCAGGTCCTCAGTGGATACGTTGTCGCCCCGGTCCCACTGCTTTTCCAAGCCCGATCGCTCGTTGGCGAAACCTTACGCGAGTCGCTGCATCACCGAAGCTACCAGCCTGTCTGCGTCTTCGACCGTCCGGCGTGGCTCGTCGACGAAACCGGTCTGTACCTTGCTCCACTGCGATCGGAAATCTGCCATCTCCAATACAGAAAACAAGGGCACCGGCTCTGAGCCTGCAGCCGCTCTCTCCAGAGTTTCCGGGTCTTGGCCTTTCGCCAGCGAGGGCCCGTCGGGTTGCTTATGTGCAACGCCGTAGCTCGCCGCGTTTGCCGCCGTAAAATCCCCGTCTCTTATCTTCAGTTCCGCCATTACGCCACCCCTCCTTGGCTAAGAGTCCTGGGTACCTGTACCAGTTCCTCAAATAGAGAGCGGTAATGAATCATCGCCGTTCTCAGATCCTCCGTAGTTGCCTGGTCTTTCCCAACGCGCATCGCAATCTCATGCGCAGACCGGTAGTTCTCCACCACTTGGGGATGATCGACGGAAATATCGTTGGCACGTTGATCGAAATCAGATGTGGGGTAGCCCCGCGTTTTCATTAACGAGGACACCAGGTCATCGCCTTCTGTGACCGCTCCCTTTGGGGAATCGACAAAATGAGATTGCACTGACTTCCACTGTTCCGAAAAACGTTCTCGTTCCATCGGATTAAGATCGCGAATGTTCAGCTTTTCTATCCGCTTCTCGCGATCCGTTAATTTCGCTTCTGCTTTTCGTTCTGATCCATGCTCGCGCACCGCCCGCTCGTACTCAGGTCCGAATCTTTGCCGCAGGCCTGCCGTCGTACTCCTGCGTTTTCGCAGGTACAGCCAAGCAGACACTGCGATGATCAGAACCACCGCGACGGCGAGCACAATCAGCTTCGGATCCATCAGATTTAGATTCATCGAAACCTCGCTGCATCAAGAATGTTCAGCAAATCAACTTTGTTCACGAATTCCCGTCTGGCGTCAGAACCCTGCAAACTTGGATTTTGTCCGTCCTTCTTTCCATTGTCTGTACTGCTTTGCTCATCGCACTGGTCAAAATGAGTCACCGTGACCGCAGCGATGCTGTTGTGCCCTTTGCCAATCCGGGGTGTGCAAAAGTGCACTAACACGTGGTCACAATCGGGCAGACAGCCGCCTTCTTCGCGTTCATGATGATGTTGCAAGTGGAAAACAAGAGGGCTGCGGTTTGGATGGGTTCAGCAGCTTCCTCTTACAACGGAGGTAAGACATGTCAACTTTATTGATTGTTCTCGTGGTGTTGTTGTTGCTCGGTGGTGGGGGCTGGGGGTATTCTCGCTGGCGAGCATAGCGCCCAGAGGTGCTTCGCTAACGGTCCGAACAAAAATCGGACCGCTGGGTCAGATGTGGATACGCAATTCACTCCAGAATCACGCATGCTGCAAACAGATCACTGGCGTGCAGAGACGATCACACTCAACGGCGGGCCGAACCTGATCAACTCTGCCGTGACGATCACCCAGGATTCGCCGACCACCTTCACGATCGGCGGCCTCTCGGCCCTCACAGGCAGTGACGGCAACTATACTCTGACCGTCAGCGCAAGCGGCATCAGCGACTTCTTCGGCGACGTCGGCTCGGGCTCCCAGTCCACCTCCTGGGCCACCGGGACCAACGTACCGGTGATCGTGAGCGTCGGAGCGGGTAATCCGACCCTCCGGAATACGCCTGTGGATACCGTCGACGTCGTCCTCTCCGAGCCGATCGTCCCGGGGTCATTCAACGACCAGGCGCTCAGCTTGACCTCGGGCGGTGGGCCCAACCTCATCACCTCCGGCGTGACCGTCACCGAGATCGACCCGACGACCTACCAGATTGGCGGCCTCGGATCCCTGACCACCACCGACGGCGACTACGACCTGACGGTGAGCGCCGGCGGACTGGTTGACGGCTCGGGCCATTCGGGCGTCGGCCTGCTCTCGGAGGCCTGGACGAT
>JBKQKT010000377.1:0-3533 GCA_052147365.1 Candidatus Korobacteraceae bacterium
CCACGATGGCATCATCAATCACCAGTCCGACCGACTGCCAGTCCACCCAGCGTCATCAGGTTGAAGGTCTGGTTGAGCAGCTTGAGGGCAATGAACGTCACCAGCACCGTGACCGGAATCACCAGGCCCGCCACCAGCGAACTCCCCCAGTCATGCAGGAACAACACCATGATGAGCGAGGCGAGAATGAGTCCGATCAGTATGGCGTCACGCACGCTGGTGATGGATGCGGTAATGATCTCTGACTGATCGTAAAAAGGCTCAATGTGGATTCCCGGCGGCAGCGACGCGCGAATGCGTTCGACCTCGGCGTGTACTTCATCGGCCACTGCAACGGTGTTGGCGTCGGGCTGCCGGCTGATGCTCAGCAGAATCGCGGGCTTGCCGTTGGCGGTGACGACGGTATAAACCGGCTTCACTCCCGGCGCCACCGTAGCCACGTCGCCGATGCGCACCGGAATCCCCGCCGGCGTGCTCTTGATTACGATTTGTCCCAGTTGATCCGGATTCTTCACCTGACCATCCACCAGCCCGAGATAAAGCTGATGGTTCTGTTCCAGCAATCCGGGCGAGTCGATCAGGTTGGTGCGCCGCACCGCATCAAGGATGTCGGTGACGGTGACGCTGGCCCTCAGCATTTCCGCGGGATTGGGCGTGATGTGGAACTCAGGCTCCTGCCCGCCCTGCACCAGCACCGTCGCCACTCCATCCAGACGATTGAGCCGCGGCTTCAAATCGTAGGTCGCCAGCGTCCAGAGCTGGGTTTGCGGGACGGTGTCTGAGGTCAGGCTATAGCCGATGACAGGAAAGCTGGCGAAGTTCAGACGGTGGGTCTGAATGTTGACCGTGGGAGGCAAGCTGCCGCGAATGCGCGAGAGCGCTGCGTCCACCAGTTGCAGCGTGGTGACCATGTTCACCTGCCAGTCGAAGAACAGGTCGATTTCCGCCGAACCGCGGCTGGTAATGGAGCGCACCTGCTGCAATCCGGGCACGCTGTTCACCGCTTCCTCGATGGGCCGCGTGATGGTCACCATCATCTGGTCAATCGGCATCACGCCGTTGTCCACGCCGATCAGGACGCGCGGGAAATCCGTGGTGGGAAAAACCGAGATCGGAATGGTAGTAGCGAGATAGGCGCCCGCAATCGTCATGATAAGAACGAGAAAAATCAGCGGCTTGGCATAGCGCGTGAACCAGTAGCGCTGGTCGGCCGGGCCGGTGACGCGCGCGCGATCAAGGATGCTTCGCCAATTCATCCGCGTGTCAATCTTTCTTACCCCCGGCCGGTGGAGCGGCCTCCGCCATCTTCACTTTAGTGTTGTCGGGCAGGCCATAAGCGCCCGCGGTGATGACCCTCTCGCCGCCGCTCAATCCCTTGGTAATTTGGACGCGATCGCCCTGGCGAATGCCGGTCTCCACACTCACCTGATGCGCCCTTCCGTCGGCGCCCGCAACCATCACCGTAGTGGCGCCTTCAGGCGTCTTCAGCAGTGCCGATGCGGGTATGACAATCGCATCGTTCACGGTGCGAGCGACCATCTGCAGCGTCACCGTTGTCCCCACGCGCAGGCTTCCGTTCGCATTGGGCGCTGCCACCCACACCTCATCGGTTGTGCTGTTGGCGTCGAGCGCCGGGCTCACCAGCGTCACTTTGCCATTCACCGGAGCGCCGCCGGGTGCGGTGATGGTGGCGGCATCACCGACCTGGACCTCGGCCGCGCCAGCCTGGGGAATGTGGGCCTTCGCAATCACGGATGAGGTGTCCATCACCACCAGCAGTGGCGTGCCCGCGGGCGCGGTTTCGCCGGGATAGAGCGGCCGGTCGGCGACCACGCCATCAATTGGGCTGCGGATCTCCGAGTACGCAAGCTGAGCGGCAGCCCCCTCGTACCTTCCTTGCGCCGCCGTGAGCTGGCCTTTGGCCATTTTCATCTGGTCTTTCTTGCCGGCGGCCTCTAGCGCGGCCATATGTCGCTGCGCGAGCTCATAGGCCGCTTTCGCCTGGATCAACGCCACCGACGACTGATCGAATTCTTTGCGCGGCAATGCTCCTTGTTCGTAGAGGACCTTGCGGCTGTCATAGATTTTTTGCTGCGCATCGTACGCCTGTTTTGCCGCCTTCAGACCAAATTCTGCCTTCTGCCATTCCTCAGGAAGACTGGACGAGGTCTCGATTCCGTAGTTCCCCTGCGCCTGTTCGTATGCGCCTTTGCTTTCCGCTTCGGCGGCGGCCAGATCGCGGTTTTCCATCACCGCCAGCAGCTCCCCGCGATGCACTTTGCTGCCGCGCTGCACGTAAAACGTCTTCACTGGAGCCGTAATTTTGGGTGTGATGGCAGCCTGGTCCTTGGGGAATAGAACCGCGTCAGCAGTAACGATTTCGGCAATATTGCCGCGTTCGGCGACGGCAGTCTGGACGGCGACTACCGGCTCAGCCTCTTTCTCGTTCTTGGAGCAGGAGGTGGTTGTTAGCGCTATAAGTCCCACAATGAAAGATAACAGCGCAGTTTGAAAAAGCATCCCACGTTGTGAGACTACAATCTCACATTGTGGTAGCTGATATGTCTCACGTTGGGAGATGTCGATGTCAGCGCGCCTTCCACGCGTCATGCTGCAAATTGCTCCGGTTTGTGTCAGGGCACGACTTTTAGTCGTGCCGCATCGGCCGAACAAGAGGTGGGCTTTAGCCCCTGAAAAGCGAGCTTTATCAGGGGCCAAAGCCCCGCTTCTTCCGGGCAACCGACCAGCAAGGCTAAACAGCCTGCGGAAAAAGTCGAAAAGGCAGATCCCTAGCGGGCTGAAGCCCGCCCGGAATGACAAAAACGAACGGCTTATCGGCACGACTGAAGTCGTGCCCTGATACAAAGCACGCGCACGCCGACTTTCTCCGCAACCTGTCAAGCCGTGCCCTGACACAAACCGATTTCCCGCAACAAGCGCCATTGCTCTCATCATCAGAATGCTCCCGTGAGCGTCTGCAAATTCGCGACCGCCAGGTGGTAGCGCGCCTCGCCGTCGTGATACGCGTTACGTGTCGCGGTCAAGGTATTTTGCGCATCCACCACCTCCAGCGCCAAGGCCTCGCCCGCCTGATAGCGCAAGTTGGTCAGCCGGAGGCTTTCCGCCGCTAGATCGGCCGAGCTACGCAGTATATCGACTTGCCCCCGTGCCGTCTGGGCTTCCGCATAAAACGATTGCAGATCGGCCAGCGCCTGCCGTTGCGCCGCGCTCAGCTCCACCTGCGCTTGATGGCGTTGCAGCTTCGCCTGCTTGACTTTGCTCTGCGCCGCGCCCCAGCTGAACACTGGTATGTTCACGCTGGCCACCGCGCCGTAACCCAGATTGCGATGATCATTGCGGTCATATGTCGCAAACTGGTTGGCGTCGATGCCGTACAGCCAGTCCACCGTCAGCGTCGGAAGATGCCCGCCGCGCGCCACCGATACTTCCTTCTCCGCCACCTCCAGCGCGGCAAACGCCGCGTGCAACTCCGGATTATTCTTCTTTGCCAGTTCCTGCACGTCCGCAAGCCC
>JBKQKT010000378.1:0-8348 GCA_052147365.1 Candidatus Korobacteraceae bacterium
GTGTCGGTGCATCCCGGAGTGCGGGCGTGGATGGTGGCGCGACAGCAGGAGATGGGCGCGGGCGGCGGCGTGGTGATGGAAGGCCGCGATATTGGCACGAAGGTATTTCCGGACGCCGATTTGAAGATCTTTCTCGACGCCGACCCGGTGGTGCGCGAGCAGCGGCGTATGGAGCAGCAGAAGATCAAGGGCGCCGTGGCCGCGAGTGTGGCGGCTGACTTGCGCGAACGCGACCAGCGCGACCGCACCCGTGCGGCGTCCCCGCTGGTGGCGGCGGAAGACGCGGTGGTGATCGATTCAACGGAGCTGGGTGAAGATGAAGTGCTGGCGCGGGTGGAAGAATTGGCAGCCGAACGATTGCATCGCCAGATCCGGTCGTGACCGTTTCCGGCTAGTATCACGGCATTTAGGCGCGCGCTGCCGACGCTCGTCTGCCGGCAAGGTGAGGGAACGGGCGAACTTTCGGCGGGCGCGCTCTTTGAGCAAGCCAGAGATCGCGCTGGACCTGCATCCTGAGCCAGAAGTCGGCGGACGTCCCGAGCGCAGCCGACAGGCGCAGCGACATGGGTGCGGTGATGCCAGCGTGTCCATTGAGAATTCGCGACAGATGAGCTCTCGTGATTCCCAAGCGAGCCGCCGCTTCACCGACGGTCATTTGGCCGAGATAGTCGCGCAAAACCTCTCCCGGATGTGCCGGATTGAAGATCACCTTCCCCCCCTTAGTGGTAGTCCTGATAGTCCACGAGAACCGCGTCCTGCTGGTCAAACGAAAACGTCAATCGCCAGTTGCCACTCACGATCACGGACCAATGGCCTTCCAGGTTTCCCTTCAGGGCATGCCAACCGCTTCCCGGAGCGTTCATATCTTCGGCTCGGCTGGCAACATCGAGCGCGGTGAGAAGCCGTCTGAGTTTCTCCGCATGCCTTGGCTGAATTCCCGACTTAGACCCGGTTTCGGCGAACTTCTTGAGCCCTTTGTGCCGATAGGTCAAGATCACTTGTACAGTGTATGGTTACAGTATACGGAATGCAATATGCTTTTCATCTCATGCGCAAGAAAACCCGCTCCGAGCGACATCGCAGGGAGGTGCTGACTTGGGTCGCCGAGGGCGAGTCGCCCTCGGGACAGCCGGCGGGACGCCGGCGCTACGTCGCGCTAGTTCTCCGTCGGTTCCACTTTCGCTTTCGGCGCCGGCAAAGCTTTGGCGGGCTTTGCGGGCGTTGCCGGGGGGGCAGGCGCGGATGTCGGCGCGGCGCTGGTTGAGGCTTTGCGGATTTCGATGCCGTCGTGCTCGTTATTGATCACAATATGGGAAGCGGCATTTCCCACAGTGCCGCTGGCCGTGGCCTCGTGCTCGCCATTGTCAATCTTCAACCCGGGGAAGTCAGACTGGATTTCACCGTCGTGGGTGCGCGCGTCGAGGCGGAAGCCAGCCTTGTCGGGCACGTTCAACTGGACGTCGCCGTTGCGGCTGTCGATCTGCACATTCCCTAGCGATCGCATGGAAACTTCGACGCCGCCATTGTCATTCTGCAGGCGGAGGTCGCCGGACACATCGGTTAAACGAATCTGCTTGGAGCGTGTGGTCAGGTGGACGGGACCGGTGACCTGGTCGGCGTGCAGATCATCGGAATCAAGGTCGAGATCGCCATCGATTCGCGAGAATTCCATGTCAGTGCGGGAAGACTTGAAGCTGACATTCTTGCTGATGCGGGCGAGCTTCACGCTCTCCTGGAACTCGCCTTCGAGTTGAGCGCCGCCCTTGACGTCGGCCACCGAGACTTCGTTCAGCCGGCCGCCGATGTGGACGTCTCCCGTGATCTGCTCGACCTTGGCGGAACTCTTTTCGAGATTCAGTTTTACGTTGCCGGTGACGTCTTCGACCGAAACGTCGCCGTGCTGGCCGGAGATTTCTACCGCGCCGTCGCGTCCGGTGACGGAAACGTCGCCTTTACGCGAAGTGATTTGCAGTGCCATCTTGCGAGGGACGGAGATATCGAGATCGCTTTGAACGGGGTGGTCGCCGGCGGCCTGGGTCTTGGCATCGAGGGTTAACAACCCGCCGCTGGTGGTGATCGTTGGGTTTGTCTGTGAGTTGTATTTGTCGGCGTCACTCTGATTTTCCGCACCCACACGCTTGCGGACCACCACGGTGATCTTATTGTCGTCGGCGACGTTGACGCGGACCGCGCCGTGATCGTTGTTCACGCGCAGGCCGGTAACCGCGGGTGGGATGTCCTGTTCGAGGTGAGCATCGAAGTTGTAGGTCTCGCCGAAGATGTTGTCGAGGTCGCCATCGTCGATGCCCATGTTGTTGCGAACGTCTTCCCAGTTGAAACGCGAAGCCTGGGTGGCAATGAGTCCGCACACCACGATGACGATGACCAGAAAAACTCCTCCGGCGCCGATGCCGCGAGCGGGGACGCCATCGCGCTGCGCCTGCTGATACTCGATCAGCTTGATCACTCCCCAGAGGATCAGAAGCAGCGGCCAGTAGTGGGCGAACAGAGTCCCCAGCCGCATCCAGGAGAGCATGTGCAGATTGCCCAGGAGGAAGACGATGCCGAGGATGATCAATACGACCGGTCCGGCAAAGGAGCGGCGGCGAGGGCGCAGTGGAACCGGAGGCGGCGCCGGATTTTGAACGGGGCTAGACATTGTGCACCTCCCCGGAAGGGGACGTTGGTCCCGGACTGGAAGAAGACGTTGGTGGAGGCGGCGCGACTGAAGTCGGAGCCGGGGGCAGCGGGCCGATGTGTCCGGCCGATGAGGCGCTGCTCTGCAGCAGTTTGACGATGCCGACCACCAGAATCCAGGCCGGCCAGGTGCGGTCAAGATCGGCAATGTTCATGGTGTGGAACAGGAACAGGATGCCGGTAGTGAGCACCATCGCCGGACCCATCAGCCAACGCGTGCTGCAGCGTCCGCAGCCGCAGATTCGACGGGAGCGCTCGTAGTTGCGGTAAAACATCCAGCCGCCAAGGAAGATGAGAATCAGCGGCCAGAAGCGTTCGAAGCCATACTCCATGATGCCCATCGTGTGCAGGAGGAAGAGCACACCGAGGCCGATAAGAACCACGGCTCCGACGGGGACCTTGCCGCTGTCAAACTTTTCTCCCATGCTGAACGTCTGGCCCAGGCCCATGGGATCGGGTGCGGGCTGACCGGCCTGAAGCGCCTTCGCAGTACGAACCGCGTCAATGATCTGGTAGACGATGAAAAAAGCGATGCCCAGGCCGAACAGGAAGTCCCATTTTCCGGCATGATCGGTGCCGAAGATCAGGAGCGCAAAGATAAGCAGGTGAGCCAGTCCCTTGGCATATTGCGAGCAGTAAACTGCGCCGACGCCGAAGGGGAAGAATCCAGCCAGGATGCCAGCGACCGCAGGATTCGGACCGGAACCGCCCGCCGACCTCATAGGTACTACGGGCGGGGTACCAGGTGGATATACGGCCTGAACTGGAGGCACGAACCCCGCTGCCGGGGCGGTGCCTTCCAAACGGGCTGCGAGACAAGGCTCGCAGTAGACGACTCCGCGAACGTCGCGAGTGCAATTGCCGCAGAGCGGTTTGCCGCAAGTGCGGCAGAAGGCCACTGCGGCAGTATCGTTGTGTGTGGCGCAGTTCATACGAACCTCCTGTACGTGGTCACCGACACTACAGACGGAGTGTCTACAGACGGCTCGTTTACAGATGGACCCTGCGGGGCGCTGGCCAGGACGAGATGGTTCTCGGTCTGGCTATAGTTGCGTTCCTGCTTCTGCTCGGGCTGTTGTGTTGTGTCGTCCTTATGGTCTTTCTTGACCGGCGCGGATTCTCCGGAACCATGTCCGGCAGGTTCGGCGGGCGTGACGTTGCGCTTGAGTTCGCGCACGCGCGATTCCACCTCGTAGACGAACCGGATGTTTTCGTAGTACCGCACCACGCGGGCCTGCGTGTTGTAATACGTGTGCCGAATGGCCGTGGGACGCAGGCTGACCGAGCGCAGATCGGCGGGTTTCACGCCGAGTACGCTCAAGGCCACCGACAGCGAGAAGAATGCCATGCCGAAGGACATGGCAAACCGCGGCTGCCGGACCGTGCCCCAGATGGGTTGCATCGCCTCAAAGGCCCACGCCTGCGCCTTCTCGACCCAGGTAACGCGAGGCTGCGGCGCAGATACGTTCACCCGCAGGCGTTGGGTGTCAACGCCCGTTGTGGATGCCAGGATGTTCGTAACCAGACTGACTGGAGGTTCCACCTCCGTGAGATCCTTCAGCCAGTTGCGGCCCGCCTGAACCTCGGCGAACAGCGGCCCGCAGGCGGAACAAGTCCGCGCGTGGGCCTGGAAGCGGTCGAGTTGAAGGCCGGTCAGGACGCCATCGAGCGCGTCCGTGAGCAGGCCGTCAAACTCCTGACACTGCATTCCGTTACTGGTGTGGTCTGGCATCACATCACCTGCCTATAGGTACGTTGTAGAAGGCGCGCAAGTTCCGCGCGCCCACGATTTATTCGACTTTTCACAGTTCCCTCCGGAACCTTCAAGACGGTAGCGATTTCGCGGTAATCAAAATCCTGTAAGTCCCTTAGAATCACAGCTTCACGAAGCTCAGGCGAAAGCTTGCCGAGGGCCGCGTGAACGGTTTCCCCGACCTCCCGGCTGCGTACGTGCTGGTCGGGCGGGGCAGATTGGTCCTGAATTTGCTCACTGAGGGGCTGAGCGTCCTCGTGACCGGATGACGTGGCGTCGAGCGAGTCGGTGATGCGATCCTGCTTGGTTTTGCGGAAATGATCGACCAGCAGGTTGCGGGTGATGGTGGTCACCCAAGTGACGAAGGCACCTTTCGAGCTGTCGTAGCTGGAAAGGGTGCGGTACATCTTGATGAAAACTTCCTGCGCCAGGTCTTCGGCGTCGTCGGCCGATCCGGCGAAGCGGTAGCAGATGTTATAGATACGGCGGTTGTAGGTGCGAACGATTTCTTCCCAGGCAGCGGCATCGCCAGCTACACAGCGGCGGACCAGCATCGCGACTACCTGGACATCCTCCAAATGGAACTCCCCCGGGAAAGCCGGCCGTCAGCTATCAGCCTTCAGCTCTCAGCAAAAATCTCTGTCATTCATTCCCCGAGCCGGGCTGAAGGGCGCGGTGAACAACTTACTACTCGGTCAACAGCTCTCCCCACAAGACAGTACGCGGATGTAGAGCTGTAAGTTCGGCAGGACAACCACGCCGATGTAAGTTGTTCGAAACAGGGCATTGTAACAGTGGGGATATTGTGCGCAGCAGGGCTTAAGTATTGCCTCTCAAGGGACATCCAAAGCAGGGTTCGAGGAACAGCCCGTTGCCAGGATTCTGGTGGTAATCAGCGACGGTGAGACAACTCCAGCAGCGTGAGTTTGAAAGACCTTCCGCCGTTGTGGGATTACTTCCTGTTTCCCCGGTGAAACAACATGGGTGATGGCTACACTGCAGCTTGCAGCGGCTCACTATCTGCAGAACGAGCTTCCCTGGGCATTGGGATGCTTACAATCACAGAGGTACCTGAAGCATTCGATTCGATTTTCATCTCTCCGTGGAATTGACGTATACGCTCTCGAATTCCCCTGATGCCAACGCCGGAGCCGCGGGACTGAATGTCCAACAAGCGCTCGGGTGGTATGCCTTTTCCGTGATCCCGCACTTCTGTTCGGACACTCTCTCCTTCGCAAGCTACCCGGATAAGAGCGGTCTTGCTGCCAGAGTGTCGGTAGATATTTGTTAAGCATTCTTGCACCAGACGAAAGATGGCAAGCTCCATACCGCTCGGCAGTCTTGCAACATTGTCGGCAACATCCAGAGTGATGGCTACGGCACTGCGTTCTGCCAGCCCTTCTACGTAGCACTTAAGCGCGGACGCGAGACCGCATTCGTCCAACAACGGCGGATGCAAAAGGTAAGAGGTTGTTCGAATTTCGCGGTGTAGTTTTTGAACTACTTCTTCGATCTCTTTACCTTCCTGAGCCAACTCTGGAGCAATGACCTGCGCCCGTTCAACCAACTGCGCAAGACTCAATCCCAGGACGGTTAGCGTCTGACCAGCAGTGTCATGCAACTCACGGGCAATACGCCGTCGTTCTTCATCCTGCGCCCTCATCAGGCGCGTCATATCATCAGCAATCCGAATCTTCTCTGCTGCCTCTTTCTGGTCATGGACGTCCAGACAACCGCCAACATATCCTTCAAACGTTCCATCCGGCGCGTAGCGCGGCACGCCTCGATCCAGTATCCAGCGGTATTGCCCCGTGTGATGCCTCATCCGATACTCCACCTCAAATGGGCGGCGAGCATCGAAGTTGGCAACGTAGGTTTGCAGGCAGCGGTGGAAGTCTTCTGGATGCACGTTCTCAGCCCAGCCATTGCCAGACTCTTGTTCCAGAGTGCGCCCGACGAAATCCAACCATCCCTTATTGAAGTAATAGCAAAGCTTGTCCGTCCCCGACATCCAGACCATGACGGGCGAAGCATCCGTAATCACGCGGAAGCGTTCTTCGCTTTCCTGTAACGCTCGCTCAGCCTGCTTTTGTGCGGTAATGTCCCGCGCCACTTTCGAGGCTCCGATTACACGCCCCGATGAATCTCTCACGGGAGAGATGGTCAGTGAGACATCGAGGAGGCTGCCATCCTTCCGCCTGCGGACGGTGTGGAAATGATCTATGCGCTCCCCTTGGCGGAGACGCGCGAGAATGTCTGACTCTTCAGCGTGGCGTTCGGGTGGAATGATCAGGGTGATATGTCGCCCGATGGCTTCTTCAGGGGAGTATCCAAATATTCGTTCCGCGCTCTTATTCCAACTCGTGATGATGCCATCAAGGTTCTTGCTGATAATGGCATCATCGGAGGAGGCTACAATGGCAGCCAACAGACCCGTTATTTCTTCTGCTTGCTTTGGCTCGCGCATATCCTGTGCCGACGCACCTAACCATCTCAGGCTTGTTGTGGAATACTGGGCGAGTGCTCGCTCAGACTCCTTTTATGCTAGCCATTTTGCGCGGCGATGCCAAATACAGTAAACACTGTAGGCAATGGTCGGTGCCGAGGCAATTGACTCGGTTGGCGAAAAATCGCCTTATCACTCAGTGACAGTCCCGAGTGATGGCAAACGGTCACAAGGTGCAGTGTCGTAGTAGCCCGTCGGGATACTGCTGTGCGTCCGCGCTCGCGGGATGGCTGCAGTACTTGCCCTATGCCGGAAAGTGGAATGGGATACCAAATCGTCGATGTGGGAACTGAAGCACGGAATCGCCCCACTTTTCGAAAAATCGCGAGAAGCACGGACCACTAGTGATTTCGGTCACTGTTGAACAACAAAACCAGCGTTATTCTTCCGCGGTAAACTGGTCCAGGCGCCAAAGTAAAGTTATTCATGGCCCTGCAGTTCAAATCTGAGTTCATAGTTATTGCGTTTGTCACTCTGGGTTGGACGTCGCCCTGCTTAGGACAGACCCCTCAGGAAACGCCGGTACCTAATCCGGAACGCCGGGGGATAGCTTCAGCCGGGGAACAGTTGCCCGGTCAGAAATTGCCCGGAAGCATCAGAGGAACGATCGTTGATCAAAGTGGAGCTGTCGTCGTCGGAGCCCGGGTGAGGCTTACTGGGGAAGATCAATCCCTAAACCAAGAGGTGCTATCCGGCAACGATGGGCAATTCTCCTTTGCCAACATCGCTTCCGGACCTTTCCAGCTAACCATTACGTCGGAGGGCTTCGAAACGCAAATATCTTCTGGAATCCTGCGTCCAGGGGAGATCTACGTTGTCCCGTGGATGCCATTGGCGGTTGCGACCGAGAAAACTGAGGTGCAGGTCAGACTCTCGCCGACCGAAGTGGCGGAAGACCAGATCGAGGTTGCAGAAGAGCAGATCAAGGTTGAAGAGAAGCAGCGTGTGCTTCGCGTCGTTCCAAATTTCTATGCCATCTACATCCCCGGCGCAGTTCCCCTCACCCCGAAGCAAAAGTTCAAGCTTGCCGGGAAGACAGCGGTAGATCCATTCACTTTCGCATTTGCGGGGGCCTTTGCGGGAATTGAGCAGGCGCAAAATCGCTTCAGCGGATATGGCCAAGGTGCGCAAGGTTATGCAAAGCGCTTCGGTGCCAGGTACACCGACACAGTTACGGGCACATTCATCGGAGGCGCTATACTGCCATCGCTTCTGAAACAAGATCCGCGTTATTTCTACAAGGGAATCGGGAGCAAGCGATCACGGTTTCTATATGCGATTGCCAATTCAGTGATCTGCAAGGGCGACAACGGACACTGGCAGCCAAGTTACTCGGGTATCATCGGAAGCCTTGCGGCGGGCGGTATCTCGAATCTCTACTATCCAGCGCGT
>JBKQKT010000379.1:0-9927 GCA_052147365.1 Candidatus Korobacteraceae bacterium
TCGTCACTGTCTTGAGGTTTGCGACAGTTTTTGGCCATTCACGCCGCCCGAGATTCGATCTCGTGGCGAACCTTTTCGCAGCCCAGGCTCTCACAGAAGGAGTGATCACAGTGATCGGCCCTGACCAATGGCGTCCCTTTATTCACGTGCGCGACCTGGCACGGGCCATCCTATTGACCCTTAAGGCGCCGGCGATGGTAATCCAGGATCAGATATTTAATGTGGGGGACGCGCGGCTGAATGCTACTATAATGCGCCTCGCGGAAGTAGTTCGGTTTGTCGTCAGCAAGCACCGAAGCGTAGAGATCTGCGTTAAGGATGCTCCGGGGGACCGCCGCAATTATGCCGTTTCCTTCAGTAAGATTCGTTCGATGCTCAACTTCCAGGCGGAGACTATGCTCGAAGATGGCATCGCCGAAGTAGTCGCTCACTTCCTCCAAGGGCGCTATAATAACTATCGCGATGAGATTTATAGCAATTTGGCTACGACCCGGAAGGAAGTAACGACATTCCGCGATCCTGAGCAATTATCGCGCATCTATGCGCCCCTCTATATTAAATGATCCCTAACGCTGAGCCTAAACTCTTTAATGGCGGCCTGGCAGTCGACGATCGCGGTCAGGTTGGATTTGTCAATGATTTCGATTTCGCAGGAGTAAAGAGGTTTTACACAGTTAGCAACCACTGTAAGAATTTTGTCCGGGCATGGCACGCGCATCGTCAGGAAGCGAAGTACGTTACTGTTGTCCGAGGCGCCGCGCTCATCGGTGTAGTCGCCATTGACGACTGGGACCGTCCCTCCAAAGAGGCTCAGGTGTCCCGCCACGTCCTCTCCGCCAGCAAACCAGCAGTGCTGTTCATACCTGCGGGTTTTGCAAATGGCTTCATGTCCTTGACGGATGATGTTGTGGTAGTTTTTTTCTCCACTTCCACGCTCAATGAAAGCCTCGGAGACGATTTCCGTTACGAGGCGCGGTACTGGAACATTTGGAATGTAGAAGAGCGCTAGCTTTGGCCCATGCCAGTTTTGCTGTAGTAATCCCCATGTACAACGAGGAGGCGGGCGCAGAGGCCTGCGTGCGTGCTGTATGCGAGGAGCTTCGCAAGCTTCCCAACCGTTCGAAGTTGATCGCCGTCAATGACGGCAGCAAGGACAGAACCGGGGATATATTAGCTGGCTTGTCGGCATCTGAACCCCAGCTCACCATTCTAAACAGCGACCGAAACTCGGGCTATGGTTCGGCATTACGATTTGGTCTTGAGCAGGCAGCGCGGAACGAATATGAGTACGTCCTATTCATGGATAGCGACCTGACAAATGACCCGCGCGACATACCTCGTTTTGCCGCCCGGATGGAGGAGAACGTTGATGTCGTCAAAGCGACTCGCTATAGCAACAAAGGAGCGGTTTCTGGCGTTCCTTTCTACCGTGTTGCGATCTCGTTCTTAGGTAATCACCTGTCGCATCTCTTGTATGGTTTGCCGGTGCACGACTGCACTAACGGTTTTCGAGCGATTAAGGTTAGGCTGCTAATGCAAATGAAACTAACTGAAAATCGGTTTCCGATCATCATGGAGGAGCTATACTGGTCGAAGTTTCTGGCAAAGACGTTTGCCGAGGTACCGGTCGTATTGACGAACCGCAAGATCGAGCAGCGCCCGACAAGTTTTGCTTACTCCCCAAAGATGTTTTGGGACTACTTGAAATATCCGGTCCGCGCGTTTGTTGGGATCCGACCGAAATGAGACACCATCGCTTAAGAATCAATTGAACTATGTGGGAGAGTCATGAAGAAAGTACTTGTATTAGGTGCTTCCGGGATGCTCGGATCGATGGTTATCGACTACCTTTCGACAATGGGAGGAATGCAACTGACAGGAACGCTTCGATCATCCGAACTCATGAGCAGATGCCGTCGTCTTTATCCTGAGGTGAATTGGGTGCCCTTCAGCTATTCAAACCATACAAGGATCAGCGCGTTCGAGGGTTTGGGGCAGCAGGATTGGATCATTAATGCAGTGGGTATCACGAAACCCCTGATCAGGGACGATAACCCTGTCGAGATCGAGAACGCAGTTACCGTCAATTGCTTGCTGCCGCATGATCTTGGACGATATGCTTCATATGTGGGTGGGCGAGTACTTCAGATCGCCACCGACTGCGTGTACTCTGGCACGAAAGGCCTCTACAAAGAGAGCGATCCTCACGATGCTCTAGACGTTTATGGTAAGACTAAGAGCATTGGCGAGTCTTGGCAGCCCAATGTGCACCACCTCCGGTGTTCTATAATCGGGCCTGAGCCGAAAGATTTTAAGTTTCTTATCGAGTGGTTTGTACGGCAACCACAAAGAGCTTCGGTAAATGGCTTTACAAATCACGAGTGGAACGGCGTCACCACGCTACATTTTGCGAGGATATGCTTAGGCATTATCGCTGCTGACAGCGGCCTCCAACATATGCAACATGTTGTGCCAGGGAGTACGGTCACGAAGGCCGAACTGCTCCGCGACTTTGCAACGGCTTACGGGCGAGAGGACATTTCCATTCGTGACTTGGAGGCTAAGGCCACTGTCAAACGGACTCTGGCGACAGAAAATCCAGAGCTCAATGCTGAGCTCTGGCGAACCGCCGGGTATGGAACTATTCCTACGGTTTCACTTATGATTGAAGAACTTAGTGCGTACAGATACCGCGGAGCTAAAGAAGAATGACCGACAAAAAGACTCTGGCATTTGTCCTCGGTATTCGCCCAGACGTTATCCGTGCTGCCCTGATACTACAACGATTGCGTGATTATTCCGACATGGAAGTGGTTTTTATTTGGTCAGGCCAGCATTATTCCGACAATTTAAAAGCTGTCTTTTTCCGGGAACTGGCTGTGGCCCCCGCAGAAATTGACCTTGAATGCAGTGGCAACACGGATGCAGAAGTAGTGGCTTCCCTTGTATCGCTGCTGTATCCCGTCCTCGAGAAATTGCAGCCTGCGGCAACCGTTTTCCTGGGTGATACCAACACCACTACCGGTGCGATTGCTGCAGCGCAGTTGAACATTCCGATCGTGCACATCGAAGGCTGCATGCGATCCTATGATTGGCGGATGCCCGAGGAGAAGTACCGGACAGCAATCGACCATCTGGCAGATGTTATCTATGCCTACTGCGATGAGTATAAGCTTCAAGGTGTTCGGGAAGGACTAAACCCGAACAATATAGTGGTTGTCGGCAACCCGATCGTAGATATTCTTAATCACTACTACTACTCACAGAGCAATAAGTTTGAATCAATGGCCACCACCGAATTTTTTCATGCCCGCGGATTGGAAAAGCGCCGGTTTTATCTGATGACATGTCACCGGCGTGAGAATGTCCATATCGAGACCTCGTTACGCGCAATATTAGATCTAGTTGCTAAATCGCCGTATCCTGTATATTTCCCCGCAAGCTATCGTACTCAGAAGGTCATAGACAGTCTGCATCTGCCACTTCCGTCGAGTGTCACCATGGTTGATCCTATAGGTTACGAGCAGATACTGTGTCTCATGGTGAACAGCAGAGGAGTTATTACTGACTCGGGGACGGTTGTGGAAGAGGCTTGTGTGCTCCAAGTACCGAGTATACAAATGCGGCGATCAACCGAGCGACCGCAGGTGTACGATGTGGGGGCGAGCGTAAAATTCGACCCCAGCGAGTCCGACAAGTACCCGGTTGAGGTAATCTTCTCGAAAATGGAATCATTATTTGGGAAGAAGTGGAAGCATACCCTCGGCGATGGCCGGTCATCGGAGCGAATCGCCCACGATCTCCGTCGGCGGATTCTGGAGAACGATTTTGCACGACATAAGCCTGAGGATTACAACATCCCTATCGAACGCTCGTACCGTGGCGACGGCTTATAGGAGCACGAAGCGCGCGGTTGCTAAAGTACCGCCGAGTAGGAATTTAGCACGCGGGCTTGCGATGTCGGTCACAAATGGTTCAATCCAGCCTGCCGCTCACCACCGCCAGGTCAGTGAACAGCTTTACAGCATTTTCCGTAACTCCCGGTCGTCCCTTTGGGGCCCTTGGAAGGGTCTGTAGATTTACGGGAGCTGACAGCGAAACGGCAGAGATGATCGCGAAGCTGTCGCCGCCTGCGGCACTGCGAGGTGGCGAGTACGGAAGATTCTTTTGCTACGGCATTGGTAGGGAGTTGGAAAATCGAAGCGGGGTGACGGCCATCAGAACCATGCGCTCGCAGTACGGATACCCGTAAGCTGCAATAAATCGTGCGGGCATACAACGGTGGTCCGGATCACAAGCGCGCTGCATTGGGTATTTATCTATCAATGGTACAATCCGGGGGGTCGTCAGTGAAACCTTACGTCTACCAACCCGAACGTCGCGCTTCGGAGTTCAAGCAAGCCGTCCTTCTACTTGCAAACAAATATCCCGACGTTAGGGTCGCGTGGCCAGACCCGGTACCCCACCTCAAAGAAATCAGGGCACGGTTGGAATCGTCTGGCCTCTCCTGCGCGGATCTTGTGCTGAGCACTGCTGGCTTCGCTGAATACTTTTGGCGGGCAGAGTATGCCCTTCGGTATACGGACTATTATCGCGGCAATCTCCCGGAGAAGTCGCTGGAACACTTCATCGCCACCGAACTTTTGCGGCTCAATACAAATGCTGTGTTTATCGATCTCGCTTCGGAAGGTTCTCCGTTGCCTGAAATTGTCAAACGAATGTATCACTCTGAGTCCTACGCGCAGGACATCATGTATCCGCGGGGAATCAACGACGGCAAGATCGGCGGGGACGCGTGCGCCATGCCGGTGCCCGACGCTATGGCCAATGCCGCTGCCCTTACCTGTTCTCTGGAACACTTTGAAGGGGATGCGGACACCAGATTGTTTCGTGAACTGGTGCGGATCCTGCGTCCCGGGGGCCGTGTGGTCGTTGTACCGCTTTACCTGTTCATCGAGCCGGCAATTATGACCGACCCAACGTACAGCGCGACTCTCGATATTCCTTTTGACAGCGAAGCGAGAATCTACTGTGCGGAAGGCTGGAAGAACCGGCACGGAAGGTTCTATTCTCCAGAATCGCTGTACTCCCGAATCGTCAAGCCCTGCCCAGAGATGCGGTTCTCGGTGTATCAGGTGATTGGGGCTGTCGAAGCCATCCATCCGAGCTCTTACGTCAGGTTCTGTCTGCTCGGCGAGCGCCGTTAATCTCTCAATCGTCGATTTCCAGAGTTCTCCCCCGAACCATCCACTTCGAAGGCTGCATCAGGAGCTGTACGCACCCTGGAAACTGATGCGAACAAGCTTACCGTCCACAAGCGAACCTTGGAGGCGGCGAGATTGCCGGCATCTTGATATCCTGCGCAAGAAGCTGATTCGAATCCAACCCGGAAAAACTGGCAATGAAGCTGCTCACCCTGAGTACCGACCCGGAACTTTCTCTCCTCCGCAAACGTCTCCTGGAAACGGCCGGCCATGAAGTGCTGGCTCTGAGCACGGAGAAGGAAGCGTTGAAGGAGATCGCCGGAACAACAAAGTTTGACGTTGTTCTGGTCTGCCATCGGCTGCCGGACGCAACCGCGCGCAAAGCCATCCGTCTCTTGCGGGACAATCACCCCGAGGCAAAGGTCGTGTACATGGTCCACCTGTACGGCGAGTGGCCAGAGGTCGAGGCTGATCGCTACGTAGTCGGCG
This sequence comes from Candidatus Korobacteraceae bacterium, assembly GCA_052147365.1. Lineage (GTDB taxonomy): Bacteria > Acidobacteriota > Terriglobia > Terriglobales > Acidobacteriaceae > Bog-257. Next base: position 5,694 of record JBKQKT010000379.1, read on the forward strand.
CGGATGGGCCTGATGCGCTGCTCCGCGTGATACAGGAAGCGGTTTCGGCGTCGTGAGTTCGCCACGACGAAGTGCAGAGTCGGAACCGAACTGTTCTGGCACGAAACCGTGAAATAACCCCCACAGTGTGTGACTTTTCTTGTTGCAATCAGGCCAAGATGTGTTACAAAAGATGCACCCCTTCGGGGCGACGCAGCATCCAAACGGGCGAAGCCGAGAAGGAGATATCTTGACGAACGAGTATAGCTTCGGCAGCAGTCGGGCCGAAGCGGGGTGAGGTGCCACATGGACGTCGTAACCATCGCGGTCGTGACCGTGATTCTGGTGAGCTATCTGGTCGGCTCACTGACCAGCTCTATCGAAACCGAACAGAAATTGCCGCACCGCTACTGAGCGGCTGCACATCAAGATCTGGAGCGCGGAAGGTCCCCATGGATTTTTCCGCGCTCTCTCGTTTTTACCCTTCTTTCACCACCGCTCAGCTACAATGTCTAACGCCGTTTCCCGGAGCGACCATGACTCACGCCTGGCACGACATCTCTCCCGGGGAAAACCTGCCCCGCGAGTTCTATGCCGTCATCGAAATCCCCTTCGGCTCCAGCGTCAAGTATGAACTTGACAAGCAGAGCGGGCTGATCAAGCTCGATCGCGTGCTCTATTCTGCGGTTTACTATCCCGCTAACTACGGCTTCATCCCGCAGACGCTGGCTGAGGACGACGATCCGCTCGACGTGCTGGTCTTGTGCCAGGAAGAAGTGGTGCCTCTGACCCTGATGCAAGCCCGTGCCATCGGCCTGATGACCATGATCGATTCCGGCAAGAAGGATCACAAGATCATCGCCGTCGCCGTCCACGATCCCGAGTTCAACTCCTACCAGGAAGCCAGCGAGATGCCCGAGCATCGGCTTACCATGCTGCGTCGCTTCTTCCTCGACTACAAGCAGCTCGAAGGCAAGGCGGTTGAAGTGGACGAGATCCAGGAATCGTCCCACGCTTTGCCGGTGATCGAGGACGCACTCGCGCGCTACAGCCAACAGCGGCGGAAGGGCTTTGCGAAATAGGCCCCGACTCGCAGCTTCCTACACCGGCTCGTTGCCACTTACTACTTGGTACAAATCAATCGTGCATCCCCACGATTCTCTCCATTTCGGACGATTGTCACTAGCAGTTAGTCAGTACCCCCTCCCCACCCGGTTCTTTAGAATCATTGGGTTAGGAAAAAACCATTCGCAAATTCTTCGATCCAAAAGGCTTACCGGTAACCTCAGGAATAATAAGTAGTTATGTCGATAAACTGGGACAAAGCGCCTTTTCTAGCCCCACTTGCGATGGCGACCCATAGAAGCTAGCAACACAGACGATCTGCGGGACCCCCTCCCCTATTCCTGTGCAAAATATTGAAAATAAGGGGGCGGGAAAAATTCTTCCTCGCAAAATATTACATCCAAAGGACTTGGATGTAAAATACTCCACCCAAAGGAGTTACGGCAACGGCCCTGAGTTGACAGTCAAGAACGCCTGCCCGCTTTTGAAATCGGGCGAGGATTGGCATTAACCAGGTCGATAACATGTCATACCGCCAACTGACAACTGGCAACTGGTTTTCAAAGAGCTTTTCCCGGCCTGCACACTCGGTGCGGCCGCCGAAGACACAGCCACCTCGTCCCCGTGATGCACTGATACCGCGCCGGGCCACTCCTGGGCAAGTGCACAGGTCACCGTTGCATGTGACCAGGCCGAATTAGCTCGCCGCCGGCGGACTCTATTTCCTTTACACCACAATCGATAAGAAACTCCGCGGTAGAGTCAAGTTCTTTGTGCAGCCGCGACGAGTCTTCTGCGCTTGGCTGAGGAACATAGAGGATCATTCCTTGCCGAGCCCGAGTTAGCAGAACTCTGTATCCATTTGCGCGAAACTGATGCTTACGTTCGTTCTTGTTCGGTTTCCAATTCTTCCCGCTAAAGTTGAAGCTTGCCCAATGGTTCTCTGCCCAAACAAGATCCTCTCCCCAACACAGTCCGATCCAGTCCAATTCAAGACCTTGTATCTCAAACTGAGTCGCGGCCACCTCCAACCTTGAGGACGCGCGCACATCATTACAATACTTATGGTCGCATCCAATTTCGTCGCACGTATCGCGATCCAGAAACCAACGTTCCCATTCGAAATCTCGGTGAAATCCGAAAGCAGTTTCAATGCCGTCTGCCCTCAAACGCGAAGCACTAGCGCTAGCAACAAGCCCGGCCCTGGTGAAGCCTCTACGCTTTCCCAGCAACCAAGCGCGAACCGTCGAAATATTTCTCGAAAGAACCGGAGGATACTTCATTCCGCCAGCACTCTTTTTGGCTACGTCGTGGTCTCCTCTGAGCACGGCATCGACCCAGTCCGACATGTGTTTCGCTCTGATCGACCTGTTGCTGACCTCGAGATGAAATTGTGATACAGCTTTGATCCTGGCTGGGTATGGGTCTTCCTCTCGGAACAACAAGAACGGACCGTCCGACTGTTCAGCCAGAACTTTAGGAGAAGCATATACTTGCCATTTCTCGAAAGAGCGCAGAGCGGTTCCCCACTCGGCCAAACCCGCCTCGCCCCGATTTATCTCTTGCCCGCCACCAATCAGACAGACCAGCACAGCCCAACCCTCATGACGACTCATCACGTCAAGCATCATGTGTGCCTCGGAAACTTCCGGCCGCTTGGCTCGTTTGTTCTGCTCAGCATCCCACGCCCTTTGGGCCTCGTCGAATACAATCACGCGCTCGCCGGGTGTGGGATCGTCTTCTTGATAGTGTGTTTCAGCGAATCGATGTACGCTTTGGACAAAAGATTGTACGGATATCTCCGCTGAACGACGCGTGATAGGCTTCCCAGTACTCCGTGACCGTTGCGTTACGTCGCGAATAAGGGCTTCTCGAATGATTTTTACGAGGGGGCCGTTTCCCGACAAGAATGCGCTACCGTCTCGAAGTTCTTTTCGGTGAACTGCATTAAGTCCAACTAGGGTTTTCCCTGCGCCTGGTACCCCAGTGACGAAGCAGATAAGCTTCTCGCCGCTCGTACGAGCTTCTGTTACGGCTTCAACGAGAGCGTTGGTTGCTCGGTCGAGATCTTGCTGCGCCGCGCACGCGTGCCCAATTTCGAATACCTCCATCTCTGAATAAAGTTTGACGGCAGCTTCGATGATTGGCGGGATCGGTCGAAAACGTCCTTTATTCCACGCTTCCACATTGATAGGTTCGACGTCAGATGAGCAATTCTCTTCTTCGATGGAGACAAGCGTTTGCCCAACATCGTTAGTTGACGCGATGCGACATGGCCGAATTACCTCATCGGCAAACGGGCGGACGCCACCGCTGGCGATATGTCCGTCGGAGATGACCAACGGCACAATCGTTCGCCCCGCGCTTGGCTCATGAAAGCAGGCCAAGTAAATCGCATAATCGTCAACCTGGCGCTCCGCAGCCGTGGGCGCGTGCCCTGTTTTAGTTTCGATCGCAACAATCACGTCGTTCATTAACAACACTGCATCAATGCGTTTGCCCACCCGTGGTATCGGATATTCGAGCAGTAGTTCGTAATCCGCGGCGGCGGGAACCGCAGCGATCAATTCGGCGCAGCCGTTCATTAGGGTCGGTAATTGCAGTTTCCATGCTTCAATCGCTTCCGGGGCAAGTGGGAATCTCGCCTCACCGTTCGCGACCGCTAGCTCACCGAGGATGCTCGAAGGGGACTCTCGAACAAACTGGCGAAGTGGGGCACGGTAATAGGCAGGCATCGCAGCCAGGATGCCAGGTTTGAGCAAGATGGTCCAGACAAACTGTCAGCGCTCCTGCTTTTGGCGACAGGGTGGGAACAAGACTCTGATTGCACGCCGCTGTATAGTCCTTCTGTGCCGCCCCTAAAAGGGGCTCCGAGAAAATGAAATCAACGACTACCCACAGCTTCCGCTGTGGGCTAATTAGTTTCGTCGCGTGCGGGCGGGACTCACCGTTTGCATCTTAGTGCTGAGAATCGTGTGCTCCCATGACGAACATAACCGGCGGAGGGGCGTGAACGGCTTGGTGTAATCCTGCGCGGCTATGCCAGCCCGAAGGGCGAAAGCGATTAGCCCAGCGCGGAAGCGCTGGGTCACAGTGCCCAATTTACTCCCCGAGCCCCTTTTAAGGGGCGGCACGATCAGGCGGTTGGTTGGCCTTGATGTTCGCGGCCTGCAACATCGCCAGAAACTCC
>JBKQKT010000380.1:0-3279 GCA_052147365.1 Candidatus Korobacteraceae bacterium
ATTCCGCAGATGGAAAAGAAATATCGCGCCCAGAGTACGCGCGCCACCCGCGGCATCACTGGCGTCTCAATGGGAGGCTATGGAGCGCTGCGCTTTGCTTTCAAATACCCTGACCAGTTCGCTGCCGTCGGCGCGCAAATGCCGGCGCTCATCGCCGAGCTGCCCAAGGATCTCAACGCTGGCGGCCCCGGCTCTCCCGGCTCGCTGATGGGCGATGTCTTTGGCTCACCCTTCGACCGCGCCTACTTCGACCGCAACAACGTCTTCTACTTCGCCCGCACCGACAGCGCCGCCAGCCTCAAGCGCATCAAGATTTACTTCGACGTGGGCAACAACGACGACTACGGTTTCGAGCAGGGAGCGCACCAGTTGCACCAGTTGCTCACCTCGCGCGGCATCCCCAACGAGTTCCACATCTATCCGGGCCGGCACGACGCGCAGTTCGTCATCCGCCACTTCGGCGATGTCATGGAGTTCCAGTGGAAGGCCATCGGGGCAGGGAAGCATTGAGCGGTTTTGCAAGGAGGGCGCGATGGACAACATAAGACAATTTCAGAAGCTCACACTTGGTCCGAGCGCGTATGTGGTGACTGTGGCGTTTGCATTCGCGACAATGTTTGTGCTGATTTTCGCCGCAAATCAAACAGCACAGGCACAAACTTTCCAGGTAATTCACAACTTCACCGGCGGACAGGACGGGGCAACCCCCTACTCTGGCTTAACCGTGGACAAAGTGGGAAATCTCTATGGCTCGGCGCTCTACGATGGCGGCGGTAAGGGCACGATCTTTCAGCTAAAGCACAAGGGGGCGGGCTGGGTCTTTAACGTTCTCTACAGCTTTACTGGCGGCGATGACGGCGCTGGTCCGCAGTTCAACGGCGGGGCACTGGTGTTCGGACCAGACGGTACCATCTTCGGCACGACGAACGGAGGAGGCGGGGGCACCTGCGACGGCAGCGGGGCTCCGTACCCCGGGTGTGGCACGGTCTTCAATCTCCGACCTCCACCCACAGCCTGCAAAAGCGCGCTCTGCCCGTGGATGGAAACCGTGCTTCACCGTTTCACGGGAACCAACGATGGATTTAACCCCGAGGGCAGTCTCCTCTTCGACCAGGCAGGCAACATCTACGGCACGACAATATATGGCGGCCTTAATGGCTTCGGAACCATATACGAGTTGACGCCGTCCGCTGGCAGCTGGACGGAGACTGTTGCTTACGACTTCGGCAGCGACGGTCACTACCCGATTAGCGGCGTCATCATGGACGACGCCGGTAACTTCTACGGGACGACTTATCTGGGCGGCTCGGTGAATATAGGCACAGCCTTTCAACTGGTGCCCTCCAATGGCAGCCTGACGGAGAATTTCCACTACAGCTTTCTGGGTGGACAGGACGGGGGCCGCCCCATCGCTGGCCTGATATTCGACCAATCGGGCAACCTCTATGGCGCAGCCAGTGACGACGGCATCAACGGTGGGGGCACATTTTTCCAACTGCTGCCAGGTTCGGGGAACAATTGGACGCTGCAAGTACTTTACAGTTTTGCCGGCGGCCCGAGCGATCTGAACGGATGCGGGCCGTGGGGCCCTCTCGTAATCCAACGGGGCAGCATCTACGGCACCACGAAATGTGCTGGCGCTCACGGGTACGGTAACGTCTTTGAGCTAAGCCCTTCTAACGGCGGTTGGAGCTACACATCTTTGTATGACTTTACCGGTGGCAGCGATGGGGCTTACCCGATTAGCAACGTGGTATTCGACGCCAACGGTAACCTTTACGGCTCCGCGTCTGCAGGAGGGTCATCTACAAATTGCACCGGAGGCTGCGGTGTCGTCTGGGAGATTACCCCGTAAGACAGCGGTTAGTGGAGAGTGACTGAGCAGCTTGTTGAAAACGCTTCTCGGCTGAATCCGGGAAGAATGCGTAGAGCGGGCATTCAGAGCCCGCCCTAAGCGAAGTCGAAGGGTCCGCGTTCAAACCCTGTATTCTTGTGCGGACTCTTGTCCGCGAGGAATCTGCTGTTTCACACGTCCGGTCAGCAAAATTTCTTGGACGATTTGTCGAATTCCGGTCCGGCCGTTCGTCTATCTAGTGAAGGCAGGGCAACCGCCCGGCCCGAAGACCGTTACAGCATAAAAGGAGAAGACATGCCGCAATATCTTGTTTCTAACTACCTCCCCGACGACTTCGACCCGTCTGTCGTAACCGAAGCGATGATCGAGGAGATCCACGCTCTCAACCGCGAATTGATTGCTGCCGGCGTGAGGAAGTTCGCCTGCGGCATTTCCCCGGCTGGCAGCGCGAAGACGCTGCGGGCCCAGCCCGACGGCAAAGTGCTCGTCACCGACGGGCCGTACACCGAGACCAAGGAGCACATGGGCGGATTTTGGATACTGGAATGTGCTGATATCGACGAGGCGCTGGCATGGGCGAAGAAGGCTGCCATCGTCTGCGATGTGGCCGGCGAGGTGCGCGAGCTTCTTTTCTACCCGGACCCGAAGGGAGCAACGGAATAGCCTCACCCGCCGCGAGCTGGGTCTGCATCCCTGCTTCCAAGTGGCATCACCTGGCTCATCGAAAACCGGGGAGACCCGTAAATTAGAGCGGTTTAGGAAATAGTGTTACCCCAGCGACACGGATACAGCGGCGCTTCAGCCGGCGGCACAAACTGTCGTCGGCTAAAAGCCGACTCGGGCTGAGGGCGCACATGGACGCCGGCCTGAAGGTCCGCTCTACCGGTCACAGCAAAAACTAAACTGTTCTAAACAAAATCAGATAGGACCCGAAGGAGCTCAGTCATGAGAAAAATCATAGCAACTGCATTTGTTTCGCTCGATGGCGTCATCCAAGGTCCCGGTGGCCCTCAAGAGGACACAAGCGGTGGATTCGATCTTGGCGGGTGGACCACCAACTACCGCAGTGAAAGGTCTGGGGCTGCGGTACTGGAGATGGTGGGTACCGTAGCCAAGCCATACGACCTGCTGCTGGGCCGCAAAACCTATGACAACTTTGCCGGCTTTTGGCCCACCGTTCCCGCCGACAATCCCATTGGCCCTGTGTTCACAAAAGCCAACAAATATGTGCTGACAGGCGGTTCAGCCAAACTTGAATGGGCCAACAGCCACAAGCTGCGCAACCTTGACGAGTTGAAGAGGGTGAAAGCAGAGGAAGGTTCGGATATTGTCCTCTGGGGAAGCTCAACGCTCTATCCGCAACTGCTGGATGCCAATCTTATCGACCGCCTTGTGTTGCTGACAATTCCGATCGTTCTCGGAAA
>JBKQKT010000381.1:0-3051 GCA_052147365.1 Candidatus Korobacteraceae bacterium
CAACAACGGGCGAAAAGGGTGGGGCACCCGTAGGTGGGCCACCCCTGTCTTCACTCGTCCCGCCAACAGCAAGCGAGCAGGAGCCTGCCCTGAGCTTGCCGAAGGGTGGGGCACCTGCGCCGGGTGAGGCGGTGCTGCAGATCCCGCTCGATCTTCTGGACGAAAACCCCTACCAGACGCGGAGCCAACTCGACGAGCACGCGCTACATGAGCTGCTCGATTCAATCCGGGCGCTGGGGGTGCTGGAGCCCATTCTAGTGCGGCCGGCGGCCAACGGGCGTTATCAGGTGATTGCCGGCGCGCGGCGAGTGAAGGCGTCCCACCTGGCTGACAGGGCCGAGATTCCCGCCGTGGTGCGTCAAGTGTCGAATGAGCAGGCCATGCTGATGACAGTGGTGGAAAACCTGCTGCGCGAGGACCTCAGCACCCTGGACCAGGCGCGGGCGTTTCTGCGCTTGTCGCAGGAGTTCGGCCTGACACAGGACGACATCGCCAACCGCACTGGAAAAGACCGCTCGACGGTGGCCAATTATCTCCGCCTGCTAAAGCTGCCGGAGGAGGTGCAACAGTACCTAGACAAGGGCATCATCAGCTTTGGCCATGCCAAGGTGCTGATGACGATGCCGGGAAGCGCGGCGGAGCTGGTGAACATCCTGGCGCGGCGGATTATCAAGTTTCACTTTACCGTGCGGCAGACGGAAGACGAACTGGCCAGGCTGATGGAGCAGCGGCCCAAGGCGCGCAAGGAGCGCATTGTGGACGCAAACGTCCGCGAGGCGGAGGAGACGCTGCGGCGCGCGCTGGGGGTGCGAGTGATGATTAACGACCGCAACGGCAAAGGCAAGATTGTGCTGGAGTACAGGACGCTGGAGGACTTCGACCGCATCGTGGACGCGGTGATGGGGAAGTGAGGATATAATCCACGCTTAACCTCATGACTGGAACTCATTTCGTAAGTGCAGGTCGTGGCAAAAAGCAGGTCCCGTTCGGCAAGCTCTGCCGAAAGTTATGGATTGTGGCGCTACAGGCAAACAGCAGGTCCCTCGACTCGCGCCCGCCCGACCCGAAGCGGGTCGGGCAAGAAGAGCGGGCGCTCGCTCGGGATGACAATTCTTGGCAACTTGCGGCATCGTGCGGCACGACTGGAAGTCGTGCCCTGACACAAAGCCATACTGTTGAGAGGGGCTGCGTGCTTGCCACACCGTGGTTGCGCGCGATTTCCGTTGTGGTTGCAACGGCGGTTTGTCTTCTGCTCACGGGCTGCGGATCGAGCAGCTCGAATACGCCGCCCCCTCCGCCTGCGCCTCTCGGTCACGCGTACATCACCACGGCAAGCAATCTGTACGGCTTTTCCATCTCAGCCAGCAATGGCAGCTTGTCGAGCATCGCAACGCCTTCCGGAGCGCCTGGCGGAACGGCCATCGCCAGCAACACGCAGAAGGACCTTCTCTATACGCTGACCTCGAGTGGCCAGATTTTCGGCTACAGCGTCAACACCAGCAATGGCAGCCTGACGGGCATCGCGGGTTCGCCCTGGGGAGGCGCAGGCGTCGGCGTTGCATTTCTCACCGTGGACGTAGCGGGCCAGTATCTGTTCGTTCCGGCGACGCAGGACTTCAACGTCGTGCCCTTCACAATCGGGTCGGGTGGAGCGTTGACCATCGGCTTGCAGGTGGCCACGCCCGCGGCTCCGCTGACGGCGACGGTTGATCCGCAGGCACATTTTCTCTATGTGCCGATGGGCAGCACGGGCACGGAACTTTTCAAGATCAACGGCGGCGCCCTGAGCGACCTTGGGACCATCCCGCCGCTGGGAGCGACCAAGCCGCAATTTGTGGCCATCACCCCGTCGGATACCTTCGCCTATATCTCCGATGGCGTCACCGGCGTGGCGGGGTATTCCGTCAACGCCACCACCGGCGCGCTGACGGCCCTTCCCGGAGCGCCGTTTACCGCAGGGCCGGGCCCCTCGGCGATGGCGATGACGCCCAACGGCAAGTATCTCTATGTGGCGACCAGCGTGGCGCTGGTGCAGTTCGCCATCAATAGCGATGGCTCGCTGACCTCCATTGGCAGCCCCGTGACCTTCAACACCCCGCCGGTGGTCCTGAACATTGACACCACGGGAACGTACGTGTACGTCGTCAACGTGAATTCCAGCAACGTGTCCGTGTACCAAATCAATGCGGCTTCGGGAGTGCTGGCAATCGGGCCTGTGGTCGGCCTTCCCGCCGCAGCGACGGGGATTGCGTTAACGCCGTAGGGCATGCGGCGGAGCGTCGGGCTTGCACGTCACATTGCACACGGTTATTCATCACCGCCAGCAGTTCGCATTGGTGCAATGCTGATAACGTCAGTACACCCTTCTCCGCGCTAAGGGAGGCAGCCCATGCCCTCACCCGCTGTTGCGCCGCCGAAACCGGTCACGCCAGTTCCGCCCTCCCATTCCAAACAGCTCCGAAAATGGATTGGGCCGCTGGCGCTGGGAATCATCCTTCTGCTGATTCCGGCGCCTTCTGGCTTAACCGCCACAGCGTGGCACTACTTTGCGCTGTTTGCGGCCGTCATTGCTGCCCTCATCACGGAACCGCTGCCCGGTGCAGCCGTCGGCTTGATCGGAGTTACAGTTGCCGCCGCGCTGCTGTTGGTTGGGAAGACGCCGGGCGAGGCCACGAAGTGGGCGCTCTCAGGATTTTCGAACGATGCCGTGTGGCTCATTTTTGCTGCCAACATGTTTGCCCTGGGATATGAAGCCACCGGGCTTGGCCGGCGTATCGCGCTGCTGTTGGTCAGGGCTCTAGGTCGCCGGACCCTCGGCCTCGGTTACGCCATCGCGCTCTCCGATCTCTGTCTGGCTCCAGTGATGCCGTCGAACACGGCGCGCAGTGGCGGCACAGTCTATCCCATCGTGAAGAATATCCCGCCGCTCTACGGTTCGTTTCCGAACAATAACCCGCGAAGAATCGGAGGGTACCTGCTGTGGACCGGTTTCGCCACGACCTGCGTCACGAGTTCCATGTTTTTGACCGCGCTCGCGCCCAACCTGCTGGC
>JBKQKT010000382.1:0-3218 GCA_052147365.1 Candidatus Korobacteraceae bacterium
TTGCGTCCCCCAATTCGCCATGAACATAATAACCCCTGTCCAATAATGAGGGTCCTAATAGCGGGCGTGGAACTTCTCAAACCTTTCCCGGTAACGTTTCGCACGAGGCTCTTGGGTCGGTCTGGGAATCTTTCTGACATAGGCCGTCGTTAGGCAATACCGGCGTGATCCCGAACGTGGGGGGGGGACCGCAGATCGCTTAGCGACCTCAGCTGACGGAGTAGACGCGGATTCTCTGTTTCACCTGGGTCGAGGTCAATCGAACGAAAGGCTCTGACGCCCGTGTGGCACCTCCGGTGCTCACATTTGCGGATACTGTGTCACGGGCAACTCTGAAGTAATCTCAAGGTAAGGTTTGCCGACCATCCGGGAGTTACCGCGTGCTCGCTCGAATCGAAATGCCAGGCATGCCAGTTCTACGGGAACGCGTCACATGGCCGGGCGGCCGGCCCTCATTTGACGTGGAGCCGGCTGTCTTAGTAATGACAGCAACTGGTCCGCCAGTCCGCGGCTACTGCCGGCGTGAACCTGTTCTTCTCACGCCTTGGCGAAATGTGAAGTGAAATTTGCTGCCTGTGCCGAGTTCGCTGTCTACCCAGATGCGGCCACCCATCTTTTCCACCAATCGGGAAGAAATGGTCAGACCCAGCCCCACACCTCCGTGTGCTCGCGTCGAAGATCCGTCGCCTTGCGTAAAGACGTCGAAGATCGACTGCTGTTTCTCGACCGGTATTCCGGTTCCTGTGTCCACCACGGAGCAATGCAAAAGGATTCCGTCCCTCAGCGGCATTTCCGCCCCCATTTCAATCACGATCTCCCCGTGCTCAGTGAACTTAATGGCGTTGCTGATCAAGTGACCGATGATTTGTCGCAGTCGCTCGGGGTCACCGATTACCAACTCCGGCACATCGGCATGCGTATGGCAGACAAGTCTTAAGCCTTTCTCGTGTGCCTGTGGCGCCGTCACTTTGACAACGCCGTTAAGAGTATCGCGCAGACAGTACTCGGCAGCTTCCCTCCCCGGTTTTCCTGATTCGATTTCGGAAAAATCCAGTATGTCACTGACCAGCGACAGCAAGGAGTCAGCCGAGGATTTCACCACCTCCAGATTTTCACGCTGGTCAGAGGTCAGCTCAGAATCCAGAACGAGTTCTGTCATGCCGATTATGCCATTCAAGGGAGTACGGAGTTCGTGACTGATATTGGCCAGGAATTCACTCTTGGCGCGGCTGGCCGCTTCTGCAGCTTGCTTCATTGCTTTCAATTCCTCTGTTTGCTTCCGATCGGCGATGACCTCCGCCATCTCCAGGACGTTTCGTTTGTACTCCATTTGCGCGACAACCTGCCGGGACAGCGCTTGAAGCGCTTCTTTCTGAGCCGAAGTGAGTTTGCGCGGAACGCGATCTATCACACAGAGCGATCCAAGAGCGTAGCCATCCGATGTCGTGAGCTTCGCCCCGGCATAAAAGCGAATCTTTGGATCAGACGTGACCAGCGGATTGTCTGCAAAGCGGTTGTCGGCGAGCGCATCCTCGACAACGAAAGTGTCGTCCGCCAGGATCGCATGGGCGCAAAAGGCAACGTCACGAGGTGTCTCACTCGCGTCTAAACCGACTCTTGCCTTAATCCACTGACGGTCGGAGTCAACCAAGCTCACCAGGGCGATTGGGGTGCCGCAGATGTATGAAGCTAACGCCGCCAAATCATCGAACGCCGGGTCCGGCCTGGTGTCCAATATCTGATAGCGACGAAGCGCCTCTAACCTCTCCACTTCGTTTTCAGGGATCGGCGCGGTAATCATAGACAGCCTCCAGGCGTAGCGAATCCTTTGCCCTCCAGGCTAAAGGTCTGCATACCGGGGGCCAAAGACGCATGTCTGGACGCAACTAGTTCTTCACGCGTTACTTAGGCTTGGCAGAGTACTTAGGAAAGACTGAAGACGCCCGCACGGTTGGTTCAAAATGGGACGATCGAACGGTCGAAAAATTACCTGGCGCGTGGTCAGCTACCGGAGATGTGGTCTGCCAGATGACCTGTTGATTGTGCCTGGATCACGGGCAACCCTCCCGTAATCCGGTAAGGGAAGGGTTGCCGACAATTCGGGAGGTGCAGGCGGACCGCGGCCTACCTTGGGACGTTTGCGCTGGGAACACGCGTTTGTGGGGGATGGGTCACAACAAAATCTGATCCAGCGGCAAAACACGTACGGAATGCTTCCCAGCGTCGAATCCATCCAGCACTATGTTGTGATGGGCGATAATCTGCTCGAACGTTGGGCCGCCAGAATCAGCCGTCATGTGCCCGTCAGCTACTAGCGTCACGTCATAGCCAAGGCTTACGGCCCTACGCACCGTGGTATCGATGCAGTATTGGGTCATACAACCGGCCACGATCAGCGCGCCAATTCCGCGCGAGGTGAGTTCGGTTGCCAGCGTGGTCTCGAAGAATGAGTCGCAAGCCGACTTGTGAATGACTGGGTCGCCACGGGTAGGCGTGATTTCCGGCCGAATTTCCCAGCCGGGCGACCCTCGCTCAAGACGATGGCCAGCCTGTCCGTCGTGTTGCACAAATAAGACAGGTATGCTGCGGTCGCGCGCCCACCGGATCAACGCCGCGATTCTGGCCAACAACGCATCTAAGGCCGCATGCGTTTCAACCCGCCTCCGCATTCCGGGGATATCAAGAATAGCGTTTTGGAGGTCGATGATGACAACCGCTTCCTTGCTCATGACGCTACATTCTATGCCGCTTCTCCCCACCCGCAGTTGAAGCTTCCATGATCCTTGCAAGCGGCTGAGCATTGTCTCTGCAGGATGGCGTCATGACTGTCCAGCTACTTCATTCGGAGACGTTGACTCGTAGTGCTGAACGCGGTCTGGGCGCGTCAACAGGAAACGATCGTCTTCCGGGAAATACCGGGCCTGGCCAATGCAGCGCGCGCAAGCTATGGGCCGAACAGATGATACAGCCCGAAAAGCAGGGGAAAATCCTTGCCAAGCGCTTCCTGATCCCCGCGTAAAGGAAAATTTCCCGATCCAGTGTCCAACTGGTTTGGTGTAGTTGCGTCTGCTTACCGCTTTGCCAGCGCCTGCCGAGATCTCCAATCCCGCATTTTTGCCAAAGGACACCCGATGAAATTAGCCGACATTCCCCCAGGCAGCGAACTTGCCTACCATTGCGCTGCAAAACAGATCGCTGAACAAGTTGAATTTGAACTC
>JBKQKT010000383.1:0-4538 GCA_052147365.1 Candidatus Korobacteraceae bacterium
GCTGGCTGCCGGCGCCCAATACAACAAGCCACCCATTCCCAAGCTGTCGCAGTTCGAGGGCAACGGCGTCTACTATGGTGCCACCGCTATGGTATCGCAGTTGTGCGTGGGCGAGGTCGTGGTGGTCGTCGGAGGAGGAAATTCTGCGGGACAGGCGGCGGTTTACCTGTCGGGAAAGGCGCGCAAGGTTTACATGCTGGTGCGCTCGGGCAAGCTGGCGGACACAATGTCGCGCTACCTGATTTGGCGCATCGAAGAAAACCCGGCGATTGAGCTGCATTACAACACGGAGATCGCCGGTGTCGACGGCGACGGACACCTGGAGCGCATCAGCTGGCGCGATGGCGATAGCGGGCAGATTGTCCCCCACGACATACGCCATCTGTTCGTGATGACCGGCGCCTCGCCGCGCACGGGGTGGCTGGAGGGGTGTCTGGCGCTCGACAACAAGGGCTTCGTGCTAACCGGCTACGATCTCGACCGTGCGACGCTGGAAGAGAAGGCGTGGCCGCTGTCGCGCCCGCCGCAGCTTCTCGAGACCAGCCTGCCGGGGGTGTTTGCGGTGGGGGATATCCGGGCCGGCAATGTGAAGCGCGTGGCGTCGGCCGTCGGCGAAGGATCGATCGCGATTCACCTCGTGCACCAGGTGCTGACGGAGATGTAGGCGGAGTCTCGAGTTCGAGCTAGAAGGTGGCGCCCCCACAGCCTGACCCTCTGCCACCAGCAAGACCATCCACGGGCTCGAACGTAGGTTCGGAGAGCGGCGTTTTGCGCTTCCGCAATACCGTCCTATACTGCCCGCCGACAGCATGGCTCTTGCACCTTCCAGCCCGTCCATTCCGGTGTACCGCGAACGCGTAGTGAGCATTCAACGCCAATCGGAGACCGCTGCGTGTCTGTTTCCGAATCAAACAAAGCTTCTTCTGTCCCGCAGTCTCGTTCCTTATGTTGCCATCAGTGACGAGATCACCTTTCCAATTCCAGCACCAGAGGCCGCGGGCCTGGAAATTCTCGTCACCAAGAAAGCCGCCTCCGGGTCTAACCGCTATATCTACCAGGTGCCAATCGGATACGGCAGCCAGCCCAAGCAGGACAAACGAAATCAGTCCTTCGTTTCAGCCGAGGTTCACCAGGGAGGACTTGGCATCGGCACGATTTTCTTGCCTTGTGAGGTTTTGCGCGAGTACTTCTACCGGCTGCCTCGCACGACAGACAGAATCGATCATCCCACGCTGTATGAGGTCTTGCGTATCCCGGCCAGCGCTTCGCCTTCTGAGCTTCACGTCGCTTTCAAGCTGCGTGATCTGGAGCTAAGAACGGCGTGTGTGCAGCACAGAGAGCGAGTGGCGCTGGAGCGAGCATTCAACATAGTTGGTCAGCCGGAACTGCGAGCTTGCTATGACGCGCTGCTCGCCGATCCCGAAGCTCCTGCCGTATTTCCGTATGGTGGATTCGGTTCCCTTGTCGTCGCCGGCGAACCTTCCCGTGATGGAGAGACTTTCTTTGCCCGCCGCATCCTGGCGTTTTCACCTAATCTCCAGCGCCGACGGTTCCATGTGCCACTGCGCAGATGCGATTTCTACGACGACCGGGCACTATGCCGCGACGCGCGTCGCAAGCTGGAGTTGTGGCTCAACCCGGCCGCCCTCAATGCACTCTGGGACCGCACTTGGAATCAGTGGAAGCATCTGTTGGGGAGCAAGATTGAGGTCGAGGGCACGTTCGTACAGAGTGGCAAATACCGGAAGAGTCGGGGGGAGTGGGATCTCGTGACTTGGGAGACGGCACTGCCGAGCCGCTTGCAGGTCAAACTGCCACCTGATTTCCATCTGCAAGTAGAATCTGCCAAAGCTACCTATCATCGCTTCGGTCAGTACTCGCGGGCTCTGGATCAGATCCGGCTGTGCTTAGAACATCGGGCGGTCGAGCGAGCGGAGCTAGAGCGAATGTGTTCCGAGCTGCGTATTCCCGGTGACTTTGATGTTGCCCAGATCAGCTGGCGCGCCGATTACGAGCCGTTCTTCTATCAACAGCTCTCACGCCGGGCACGCGGGATCTATCTGTTTAGGGATGAATACATTTTCGAGGTTCAGAAAGCTGTCGTCGTCGAAACCCCCCAGCTTGGCCACGCGACCTATGTCTTCGCCAAGCCTCGTAGCATGGATAGCTTTCTCGCTCTGTATATCAAGATCACGAAGGATGACATCCGACGAAACCGCAACAATGCCGCCGAGAGGCTGGGTTTTCTGGGACGGGTAATTCACGGCACCAATCCCAGGGCGTGGCTCAAGGAAGTCAGGCAACGCATCGGGGAGGCAATCGACTTTGCGTCCGGCATTGCGGAGTGAGTCACTCGGACGCCCCACACCATTGTGGCGGTCGACTTGGTGTGTGATCCCCGGGTAACTGATACTGTGACCAGTCAAAGTGTGATTGGTGAAATAAAACTGTTGAGAACGGTGACGCCAGATTTAGGCCGCGGGTCTTGACCGATCCGAACCGTAATCTTGCGGTGAGAACAGCCTGAGCAAGAGTCTTTGCAGGCAGTTCTGCTAACTTACCCACAAATCCACCCGATGCGACTCAGAGTCGCTGCCTCCGTCGCGATTAGCCCGTTTGACCAACACTCGATTTGCGGATAACACAGGCCATGTCAAATGCAGCAGATGGTGTCCGTTTCGTCGTAAGGGAAGCCGTCAGCACCCATGATTCACAAAGCGTTGGGGGGAAGTGGGCAAGAAGCAAAGAGCATCACGTTTCGTGATTTGCACAGAATTCGATTTGTAGCCTCAGAACCATGTGATCGGTACTTAGCGAGTCATCGATCCACAAAGGACGTCTGACATGAAATACGAAGACATGACAACGGATTCGGTTCGGCACCTCACCGCTTCCAACGGGGGGATCGCGCTCTCTGGAATATGTCGAGGAAGGAGCGGTTCGGCCGAATGTGCGTCGCGCGGCATGCACACGGTAACCCGGTGCCGGTTTGCCGCTACGCGAGGAGGCCTTATATGGCAAGGCCAATGATTGTTTCTGCTCGACAACTCCCGATTCCCGAGCTTGTGGATACCCATAGGGCGGCTGAAATTCTCGGGCGCTCAGCTGCCACGCTCAAGCGCTGGCGCTGCGAAGGGACTGGCCCGAGTTGGATAGAAATCGAAGGTCGGGTTAGCTATGATGTAGCCGTTCTTCTCGAGTACATCAGGAAGAACACACGAACGCCTTCCGTGCGGGCAATGCTGGAGGACGCGCGTGGAATTGTTTAAGAAGAAGAGGTCGAAGTTTTACTGGTACGACTTTACGATAGCAGGCCGACGTTATCGTGGGTCGACTAGGGAGAGCAACAGGAATAGAGCCGGCGCAATCGCAGCGATTAAGCTGAGCCAGGCTGCGGACGCCAGGGACCCACTGCCGCGAAAGGCTCCCAGAATGGATGAGTTCTCGGTGCGTTTTCTCGACTGGGTCAACACTGCCAAATTGGAGCCTAAGACGAAGGGCTATTATCGCGACGGTTGGCGGCTGTTGGCTGCAACCCCAATTGTGGGGATGCGACTGGAGAGAATCACAGCTGACGATGTCGATACGCTTGACCTGAGTGGCACCGCTTCAAACGCCAACTGCGCCTTGCGCACCCTTCGCCGCATGCTCCACAAAGCCGAAGAATGGAGGTTGATTCGCAGCGCTCCGAGAATCAAGCTGATGAAGGAGTACGGCCGCAGCTTGCGACTCGATGAGCAAGCGGAAAAGAGACTCTTGTCTGCCGCCGAGAAGCTAGTCGAGGCTGGCGATTGGACGGTACAGCAGAAGCTCCTTTTCAGTGAGATCACGATCCTCGTACGTGATACCGGAATGCGGAACGAGAGAGAACTCTACCGCATGCGTATCGAGAACATCGACTGGAACAACAGAGTCATCTTCGTTCCAGACAGCAAGACCTTCGAGGGAAGGAGAATGGTGCCGATGAGCGACCGAGTGCTGACACTGCTCAAGGCACGCTGCAGCTCTAGGCGCGAGGGATGGGTATTTCCGTCCAAGCGCTCTCGGTCGGGTCATCTGACCACGATAGCGAGGCTCTTTCGCGAGGCCCGCGCAACGGCTGGCCTTCCCGAGGCATTGGTGTTGTATTGCGGTCGCCACGACTACGGTACGCGGGTCCTCAAGAAAACTGGGAATCTGGCTGCTGTAATGAAAACGATGGGGCACAAAGATGTGAAGACTGCAATGCAGTACCAGCATCCCGAGCTGGAAATTGTGCGTGCTGCCCTGAACCAAACTGAAGCGGCAAGTGAAACAACCGAGTGATGGGCCGAAAACTTTTAGGGCACACTTTACGGCACACCCGAAAACATAAACCCTGGTAAGTTATTGAAAAGATGGTGAGCGCGGAAGGAATCGAACCTTCAACCTACTGATTAAGAGTCAGTTGCTCTGCCAGTTGAGCTACGCGCCCTTTTGGGTCGTTCTGCAGGCGTGCCGGGCGTCAGCCGCGGCACAGAAAACAGTATAGCATCCGAGCGCCGCCAAATCGGCGATCC
>JBKQKT010000384.1:0-6720 GCA_052147365.1 Candidatus Korobacteraceae bacterium
GCACAAGCGGCGGCGCAACATGCCGAACAGCTTGGCCAAGTGACCGAGCGGATAGACCGCGTCACCGAACGCATTGATCGTCTCGCCTCCACCGTGGCGGCTTTGGCGGGAACTGTGGCACAACTGGCCACCGTCACGGAATCTCATGAAAGGCGTCTCGCGCGGATGGAAGGGCAGTAACACAGCAACGGAAACGTCATGCATCTCGTGCTCTTCTTCATTTTCGCGGCAGTCTGCGTGGCAGGTGCAATCAACCTGCTGGCGCAGCGGCACCCCATCAGCAGTGCGCTGTCGCTGATCGTGGTGATGGGATCGCTCGCCGTAATTTACCTTCTCCTGGGCGCTGAATTTGTTGCCGCCCTTCAGGTCATTGTCTACGCCGGCGCGGTCATGGTGCTGTTCGTCTTCGTCATCATGCTGCTCAATGCCGGCGAAGAGGAACGGATTGCCCGTGGCAGCCGCGTCGCGACCATGCTCGGCGTTCCCGCCCTGATCATCGGACTGAGCATCGGCATTTGGGCGGTCAGCCGCGTCACCGGGCTCGACAAGATCGGCATCGGCGGCCCGACCGTGATGAACGGCAGCGCAGCGTTCGGCAATGCTCTGGCCGTGGGACATCTGCTCTTCAGCCAATTCCTGCTGCCGTTTGAAGTCACGTCGATACTGATTCTGATCGCTATCATGGGCGCCGTGGTGCTGGCGCGGAGGGAGGAGTAGATGGTTCCTCTTTCCTATTACCTCATCTTGAGCGGATTTTTGTTTGCCTGCGGTGTTACCGGATTCCTGATTAAGCGCAACATCATTACGATTTTTCTTTCCATCGAACTGATGCTGAACGGCGTGAACCTGTCGTTTGTCGCGTTTGCCGCGCAGTTGAAGTCGCTGGACGGCCACATCTTCGTTTTCTTTGTGATGGTGGTGGCCGCCGCCGAAGCTGCCGTCGGCCTGGCCATCATTATTTCCGTATTCCGCACGCGCGAAACCCTGAATGTGGACCGCGTGAACTTGCTGAAGTTGTAACAAATGCTATTCGCTATTCGCTGTTCGCTTTTCGCCAGAGGGTAGAACAGCCGGGTTTTGCGAAGGGTGAAAAGCGAATAGCGATTCGGGCCGCTGAACGAGCGTAGTAACTGAACCCTATGCACCTTTGGATCATTCCATTACTGCCGCTGGCTGGGGCCGCAATCAACGGCCTGCTGGGCGAGCGCTTCTCCAAGGCGCTGGTCAACACCATCGCGCTCGGCTCCACGGCGGCCGCATTTGCCTATGCGTTGTGGGTGGCAGTCCAATTTGCCGGCCTGTCGCCGGAGCAGATTCCGCACATCGAGCACTATGCCACCTGGCTGGCCGCCGGCAGCTTTTCTGCCGAGTTCGGCATGTACCTCGACCAGCTCTCCCTTATTATGCTGCTGGTGGTCACCGGCGTCGGCTTCCTCATCCACGTTTACTCCGTCGGCTACATGGCGCATGAAGGCGGCTATTACCGCTATTTTGCCTACCTGAACATCTTCATGTTCTTCATGCTCACCTTGGTGCTGGCCGACAACTACCTGCTGATGTTCGTCGGCTGGGAAGGCGTGGGCCTGGCCTCGTACCTGCTGATTGGTTTTTGGTTCCTCAAGCTATCGGCCGTCAATGCCGGCAAGAAAGCGTTCATCACTAACCGGGTTGGCGATTTCGGATTTCTGATCGCGCTCTTCCTGCTCATCAAGCACTTTGGGACGTTGCAATACGACAGCCTGTGGACGCTGGTCAGCAAATATCCTGCCGAAACCGGCGGCGCCGGCGTGCTCACAGCCATCGGCCTGCTGATGCTGATGGGCGCGACCGGCAAATCGGCGCAGATCCCGCTCTACGTCTGGCTGCCCGACGCGATGGAAGGCCCCACGCCGGTGTCGGCCTTGATTCACGCTGCAACCATGGTCACCGCCGGCGTATATATGGTGGCGCGCTCCAATCCCATCTTCAATCGCGCGCCGCAGGCGCTGATGGCCGTTGCCGTCATCGGCACGTTGACCGCCATCTTCGCCGCTTCCATCGGCATTTTGCAGACCGACATCAAGAAGGTGCTGGCCTACTCCACCATCTCGCAGCTCGGCTACATGTTTATGGGCTGCGGCGTGGCGGCATACGGCGCCGGCATCTTCCACCTGATGACACACGCCTTCTTCAAGGCGCTGCTGTTCTTGTCCGCGGGCTCCATCATTCACGGTCTCGGCGGCGAGCAAGACATGCGCCACATGGGCGGCCTCCGCAAATACTACCCATGGACCTTCGGGTGCATGACGGTCGCCACCTTCACCATCTCCGGCTTCCCGCCCCTGGCCGCGTTCTTCTCGAAAGACGAGATTCTGTGGAGGACCTGGGCGAGCGGAAATCACGTCCTGTGGCTGATTGGCGTGATCGCTGCCGGAATGACCGCGTTCTACATGTTCCGCTTGTGGTTCCTGACGTTCTTCGGCGAATACCGCGGAGCGGCTTCTGGTGCGGAGGCTCACGGACACGACGCGCACGCAGGCGAAGGACACGGATCGCCTCACGAGAGCCCGATGGTGATGGTGATTCCGCTTGTGATTCTGGCTTTCCTCTCGTTCGTTGGCGGGTGGGTCGGAGTTCCCAAAGCAATGGGCGGCTCGAATCACTTCGAGCATTTTCTTGATCCCGTCTTCCAATCTACGGCCGAGGCGATGCCCGCCGAAAATGCAGCCGGACACGAAGACGCCAGCACAGAGCTGATGTTCAGTGCAATTTCCGTTGCCGCCGCCGCGATTGGCTTCCTCGGCGCGTGGTTCCTGTACTTCAAGCGCACGGATTTACCTGCCAAGCTGGCTGCCGGCGCGGGCGGACTCTACCGGCTGATCCTTGACAAGTACAGAATTGATGAACTTTACGGCGCTGTCTTCATACATCCGCTCATTGCGCTTTCGACCAACGTCTTCTGGAAGGGGATCGACCGTGGCCTGATTGATGGCGCGGTGGAGGGTGCAGCCGAGGGCGCTAAGGAGACTTCTGACAAGATGCGACACATGCAATCGGGCAACATCCGGTCTTATGCGGGATGGGTTGCGGTGGGCGCGGCAGTGGTGATCGCGTTTATGGTGTGGCGAGGTGTGCGATGAACTTCATTCACAGCAATCTCCTGACCATAATGCTGTTCTTACCGCTGCTGGGTGCGCTCGTCATACTCCCGCTGCGGAACAGCGACCACCTCCTTATCCGCAGGATAAGCCTCGCCGTTGCCGTCCTGGAGTTCGTGCTTTCCGGCATACCCGTATGGTTTATTACTCCGGGCTCGAGTCGCTTCAGGCTGGAAATATTCATTCCCTGGATTCATGCACTCAACATCAACTACCACCTGGGCATTGATGGCATCAGCATTTTCGTCGTCCACCTGATTACCCTGCTCACGCCCATCGGCATCCTGGCCTCGTGGAACGAAATCCAGAAACAGGTAAAGGAATTCCACATCCTGCTCCTGGTGTTGGAGATGAGCGTGATTGGCGCCCTGATCTCGCTCGACCTGTTCATGTTCTTCTTCTGGTTTGAACTGGGCCTGATTCCACTGGCATTACTGATTGGCATTTGGGGGCATGGACGGCGAATTTACGCCGCCATAAAGTTCATTCTCTTCACCATGGGCGGATCGGCATTCATGCTCGCCAGCATCATTTGGCTGTGGGCGCACACTGGCACCTTTGACTACGTGGCCATCCAAAAGATGATCGAAAGCGGGCAACTGGTGCTCAGTGCCAAGGCAGAGAAGTGGCTGTTCATGGGCTTCTTTATCGCCTTCGCCGTCAAGACGCCGCTTTTCCCGTTGCACACGTGGCTGCCCGACGCGCACACCGAAGCGCCTACGGCCGGATCGGTGGACCTGGCGGGCGTGCTGCTCAAACTCGGCACCTACGGCCTCATTCGCTTTTGCCTGCCGCTCTTTCCCCACGCCTCGCACTGGGCGGCGCCGTGGATCGGCGTGCTGGCCGTCATCAGCATCATTTATGGGGCGCTGGTCTCGATGGTGCAACCGAATCTTAAGCGGCTGGTGGCCTATTCCTCGGTCAGCCACATGGGATTCGTTGTGCTCGGCATTTTTTCCTTCTCACTCATCGGCCTGCAGGGAGCAATCTTTGTGATGCTGGCCCACGGCATCTCAACCGGCGCGCTGTTTCTGCTGGTTGGGATGCTTTACGAGCGCCGCCACACCTTCGAAATTGCAGAATTCGGCGGCCTGGCGACACCCATGCCGACATATGCGGCGTTATTTCTGTTTACCGTCCTCGCCTCCATGGGATTGCCTCTGTTGTGCAACTTCGTCGGCGAATTTTTCAGTCTCTCCGGCACCTTTCAGACCCACCCCCACTGGGCGGTTTGGGCCGCCACCGGCGTCATCTGGTCTTCCTGTTATCTTTTGTGGGCTTACCAGCGCACATTCTACGGGCCGGTAACCAATCCCAAGAACCTTGCCCTGCCGGACCTAGACCACCGCGAGCATTTGGGCATGTTCGTCCTGTGTTTCCTGATGCTGTGGCTGGGCGTGAACGCGAACTTCTTCCTCAGCCGTTATGAGGTTTCCTGCCAGATTATTCTTCAGCAGGCATCTCCAGACCTGAGGACAGAAGCCAGTCGCGCTCGACCACAGACTGCGCCTCCATCGGCAACGGGTGTGTCGCAACCGCATATAACGGTGGTCGGACGATGATCCCAGCGGTTGACTACATTCGAATCCTGCCTGAGCTGGTGCTGAGTCTCGTCGGTATTATGATCATGCTGGCCGACCCGGTGCTCCCTCCGGAAGGCAATAAGAAGATCCTGGGCTTTATCGCCCTTGCCGGTTTGGTGGCCGGGCTGATGGCGACCGTCATCCAGGCGGAGAACTACGGTGACGCATTCTCCAACATGGTTCGCGTTGACACCTTCAGCGTCTTCTTCCATTTCGTCGTGCTGCTGATCGCGCTGGTTGTCGTCCTTACCTCGTTTGACTACCTCGAAGTGCAGCGCATTCGCTCCGGCGAGTACTACGGGCTGATTCTGTTCGGCACCGTCGGCATGATGCTGATGTCGTCGGCAGTCGAATTGGTGCTGGTCTTCATCGCGCTGGAGATCTCGTCCATTTCCACGTACATCCTTGCCGGGATGCGCCGCCGGGCCGCCGAGAGCGCCGAAGCGTCGCTCAAATATTTCCTGCTCGGCTCTTTCGCCACTGCATTCTTCCTGTATGGCGTGGCCATGATCTACGGGGCCACAGGGACCACCAACGTCTACGGCATCGCGCGTTCTCTGCAGATGCAACACTCCACACTGGCCTACCTCGCGGTGGCGCTGATGTTTGTCGGCTTGGGATTTAAGGTCGCCGCGGCGCCATTCCATGTCTGGACGCCTGATGTTTACGAGGGCTCTCCAGCGCCCGTAACTGCGTTGATGTCCACCGGACCAAAAGCTGCGGCGTTTGCCGTCCTGCTGCGCGTTCTGTTTGCCACGGATGCTCCGGGATGGTTCTGGATGGTCTGGGTCGCGGCTGTTTTCTCCATGACCTTGGGCAACATCGGCGCACTGGTGCAGCAGAACGTCAAACGCCTGCTGGCTTACTCATCCATTGCTCATGCCGGATATATACTCGTGGCGTTCGCCGCCGCACAACAGGTGGGGATTTCCGCGGCGATCTTTTACGCTGCCACTTACGCGGCGATGAACGTGGGTGCATTTGCCGTAGTCAGCCACCTCGCATCGGCGGATGAGAAGTACGTCACGTTGGACGACTATGCCGGGCTGGGACGGCGCTCGCCGCTGCTGGCCGCAATCCTGACCATCTTCCTGCTGTCGCTGATCGGCATCCCCGCCACCGGAGGGTTCTTCGCCAAGTTCTACGTCTTCTCAGCCGCGCTTCAGTCGAACCTGGTTGGACTGGTGATCATCGGCGTGATGAATAGCGCCATCGCCGCGTATTATTACCTGCGCATAATCATCTACATGTACATGCGCGATGAACGCGTGGAAGCACCCGTGGCACGTATTCCCGCCGGCCTTGGGGTCGGACTGGCAATCAGCCTGATTGCCACAATTTATCTGGGAGTGCTACCCGGGCGCGTGCTCAGCTACGCAATTGAGAGCGCGCAAGACTTGCTGAAGTAGCTTGGGTAGTGCGGCGCCTGGGCCCGCGTCCAACCCGGCGTCCTCTGAGAAAGTTTTGTATCAGGGCACGGCTTCAGCCGTGCCAAGGGGCTCCCCTATGAATTGTCATCACGAAGGAGTGCGAGGGAGGTCGCCGGGAAGACCGACTGAGCGCGACTGAGGGATCTGCTTTTTCCGCGTCGAAGGGGAAAAGCAGATTCCTCGATGGCTAAAGCCATCTCGTAATGACAATTCTTAATTCCCTTTAATCCGCGGACCGCGGATCAATTCTTGGAGCTTCAACCACCGCGCAAATCTTGTATCTCTTCATCTTTTCGCCATAATGGCGCAGGCGCTTGCTGGCGATGTTCAGCCAGCTTCTGGTTGATCGCTTCCACGTCAGCCTTGGACCAGCCGACGGATGAAACTTCGATGCCACCGTCCGGCGCGACGTAGAAAAGTGTGGGGACGTTGGTCAGCCCGTAACCGTTCGAGACTGGGTACTTCTTCGGATCATCGAGCGCCACCGGGAATGTGACGCCGTACTCGCGCATGAATTCTTTCGTGTCGCCCTGATTGTCCTGCGAAATGCCGAGCACAGTCACATGGGCG
>JBKQKT010000385.1:0-4709 GCA_052147365.1 Candidatus Korobacteraceae bacterium
CTCCCTTAGCTTCTTCAAGACCTCAATTCCGCCCTCTGGGATTGGTTCTCCGTGTCCGACCCCCACGATGTCCACGTCGCCGAAGTCCGAGAGCTTGCCGACCGATTGCACATTCTGCTTCATGTCCAGCGTCAGGCCGGGCCAGCCGGCTTCCACGTAAGGCCAGGTCACAATTACATCGCCGACAAACAGGGCCTTCTTCTGTGGCCAATAGAACGACATGCAGCCCGGCGTGTGTCCGGGAGTCGCAACAATCGTCAACGGGCCCACGTGCTCCGCTTCTTTCAGGCATTGGTCAATCAGGCAGGGCTTATGGCCGTCAGCGCCGATCGCCAGCCCGAATTGCGTGTAATAGGCGGCCAGTGGAGGTCTCGGCCATATCGAAACTCTGGTGGATTTTCGCTTGCCCTCGATGATGCCGGCCTCCCATTCGTGACAATAGACCGTGGCGTTGGTCATCTCTTTCAGCACCGCCATGCCGCCAATGTGGGAACGATGAGCGTGGGTGGCGATGATGTTCTTCAGATCCGACGGCTGCCGGCCCATGGCCTTGATCTCGTCGAGGATGCGATGCGCGTCTGTATCGTAAAGCGCGTCAATCAGCGTGATTCCATTGCCGTCATCAAGCAGGAAAGCGTGCACATGGCCGCCGAAGGTCTGGCGTACATAGTGAATTCCGTCGGCTAACTTCAAGCGTCACCCCTTTTCCGATATAGCGGTCTGGATCTTGGAACTATGATCACCAGTAGCTCCATTCCCGGCACCCTGAGGCGCAACACTATATACCGAATCGCCTCCAACCGTGTGCCCCTTATCTATAGTTTTTTCGTCATCGGCGTCTCCGACCACACGAAAGAGCCAGTCCTCGTCTCTCCAAGCAACGGCGGCTATATCAACATCGGTGCGTCAACGACAACTGCTTGCGAAGGTATTCTCCTCCTGTTGCGAGAAGCAAGTGATAGGGGACATTTTCACAATCCGCTATTTGTGGGCGCATAATGAAGTCCGTTGGAGATCCACTTGGAAAAGATCGTCCCTCGCTGGGAATGGAGAACCTTCGGCGATAGCTTTGGCGATGCCGAGGGCCGGTTCGCCGCGCTCGACCCCGATGGTGTGCAGGAGAGCGACGAGCTCTACTTCCTCTCACCGACTGGCGATCAGAACGTCAAAGTGCGTGATCGGCTGATGGGCATAAAGACGCTTAAGCAGGTGAACCCGGACGGTCTGGAACAGTGGAAACCGGTGATGAAGGCCTCCTTTCCGCTGGCGGCAGCCGAAGTGGAGACGGTCTTCAGCGCACTCAGCGTCGCCCCGCCACCATTGGCGCGTGCAGACTATAGCCTCGAGCAGTTTGTCAAAGAACTGGCTCAGCCGGGCCAGCGCCTGGGTGTGGTGGAAGTACACAAGAAGCGTACCCGCTACAAGATTGACGGTTGCATGTCCGAGATGACCGAGGTGATTGCGGACGGCAGGAAGACGCGGACCGTGGCCATCGAATCTGAAGATCCCGCGCGCGTTATCGCGACAGTGCGCAAGCTTGGGCTGGACGGGTTTGAAAACATTAACTACCCGCGAGGCCTCAAACGACTCATCGGGATGTAGAGCCGAGGAGGACGCTACGGGTTGCGGAGTTGACCGTGGAGTCCTCTCAGGCCCGCTTCCACTGGTGGAACATGGAACATTACCTCTCATTAAATTTGCGTAACAAAGTCCAGCGCTCATTGACGCCGGCCCGCGCTTGGTGAATCGTTAGATATAGGGATTGCCGCCATCATCCAGCAGGCGCAGCATAGCCGAATAAGGAGTTGCCTACCATGAGTACTGTCGCTACCTCCCCTGAACTTAATACCCTGAGCGCATACGGCCCGGCCCGGTCGACCGTAACTGGGGCACCGCTCACCGCCGACGAACTGCGAAAGACCGACGCCTACTGGCGAGCTTGCAATTACCTCAGCCTCGGGATGATCTATCTGCTCGAAAATCCCCTGCTCACCGAACCGCTACGGCCCGAGCACATCAAGAACCGGTTGCTCGGGCACTGGGGATCGAGTCCGGGGCTGTCGTTTATCTACGTTCACCTGAACCGGCTGATCAAGAAATACGATCTTGATATGATTTTTCTTGCTGGGCCGGGACATGGTGCTCCCGGCGTTCTTGGACCTGGTTACCTCGAAGGAACCTACTCCGAGGTGTATCCCGACAAGAGCG
Source organism: Candidatus Korobacteraceae bacterium (assembly GCA_052147365.1). Classification (GTDB taxonomy): domain Bacteria; phylum Acidobacteriota; class Terriglobia; order Terriglobales; family Acidobacteriaceae; genus Bog-257. The sequence goes on from JBKQKT010000385.1 coordinate 2,209, forward strand.
AAGACTTCGAAGGTCTGCGGGAGTTCTTTAAGGAGTTTTCGTTTCCCGGGGGCATCGGCAGCCACTGCACTCCCGAAACGCCGGGCTCGATCCACGAGGGCGGGGAACTGGGCTATGTGCTATCCCATGCGTGCGGCGCCGCGTACGACAATCCTGACTTGATTGTCGCGGCTGTCGTCGGTGACGGCGAATCGGAAACCGGCCCCCTCGCGACTTCCTGGCATGTCAACAAGTTCCTGAACCCACAGCGTGACGGTGCGGTGCTACCCATCCTCCACCTCAACGGCTACAAGATTAATAACCCAACGTTACTGGCGCGAATCCCGCACGACGAACTGGAAAGCTTGCTGCGCGGCTATGGCTGGACGCCCTACTTCGTCGAAGGCTCCGATCACGACAGCATGCATCAGGCGATGGCGGCCACAGTGGAGCACTGCATTGTTGAAATCAATAACCACCAGCACGAGGCGCGCGAGAAGCACGTGATAAGCCGTCCCCGGTGGCCAATGATCGTGCTGCGCTCCCCCAAGGGATGGACGGCTCCGGCCGAAGTGGAAGGTCACAGACTCGAAGGCTTCTGGCGGGCTCACCAGGTGCCCCTGCCGAATGTGAAGAAAGATCCCGAACAACTTCGGCTCCTCGAAAGCTGGATGCGGTCACAGCGGCCTGAGGAGCTGTTCGACGGCAACGGCAAGTTTGCAGCCGAGTTCCGTGAGCTAGCGCCCACTGGTACGCGGCGTATGAGCGCCAATCCACATGCCAACGGCGGCCGCCTGAAGAAAGCTTTGCGTCTGCCCGACTTCCGTCAATATGGGATCAAGCTCGAAAAGCCGGGTCAAACGCAGGCCGAAAACACCCGTCCTCTGGGCGTTTTCCTGCGGGATGTGATGAAGATGAACATGAGGAATTTCCGCGTATTCGGTCCCGACGAAACTACCTCAAACAAGCTTGACGCCATTTACGAGGTGAGCAAGAAGTTCTGGATCGAAGAGTTCTTCCCGGAGGACCTGGATGGTGGCGAGTTGGCCAAAGATGGCCGGGTCATGGAGATGCTGAGCGAGCACACCATGGAAGGTATGCTCGAGGGCTATCTGCTCACAGGACGTCACGGCTTCTTCTCCACCTACGAATCATTTGTTCACGTAATCGACTCGATGTTCAATCAGCATGCGAAATGGCTCGAGATTTGCAACCACTTGTCGTGGCGCGAGTCGGTTGCTTCCCTGAACCTGCTGATCACCTCGACCGTGTGGCGGCAGGACCATAACGGCTTCACTCACCAGGACCCGGGCTTTCTCGACGTTGTGGTTAATAAGAGCGCCAACGTGACGCGCATCTATCTTCCGCCCGACGTCAATTCGCTTTTGTCGGTGGCCGATCACTGTCTACGCAGCCAGGATTATGTCAATGTAATCGTCTGTGACAAGCAGAATCACCTGCAGTATATGGACATGGAAGCAGCGATCACGCATTGCACCAAGGGAATTGGGATATGGGACTGGGCCAGCAACGACGAGGGCGGAGAACCTGACGTGGTAATGGCTTCCGCCGGGGATATTCCGACGCAGGAAGCCCTCGCCGCAACTGCGCTATTGCGAAACGAGTTCTCTGACGTCAAGATCAGGTTCATCAACGTCATCGATCTCTTCAAGATGCAACCCCGCACCGAACATCCTCACGGGCTGCCCGACCGGGATTTCGACTCCTTGTTCACTCTGGACAAGCCGGTTATCTTCAACTTCCATGGATATCCCTGGTTGATTCATCGCCTGGCCTACCGCCGCCATAATCATGACAATATGCACGTGCGCGGCTACAAGGAGAAGGGCAACATCAACACGCCGTTGGAGTTGGCGATCAACAACAATATCGATCGGTTCAGCCTGGCCATGGATGTCATCGACCGCGTGCCCAGACTGCAGAGGATCGGCGGTCATGCGAAAGAGCGGTTCCTGAACCAGCAGATCGAATGCCGCAATTACGCGCACGAGTACGGCATCGACCAACCGGATGCGGCGGGTTGGGTGTGGCCTTATTGAAAGCGCATCACGAGGGATGCGGCTGGCCAAGTATGACCCGCACCGTGTCGCGGGCGATGAGCAACTCCTCATCGGTGGGGATGGCATAGCCGTGTAGCTTGGAGTCATCGGTGGTGATGAGGCCTTCGCGCGCCACCGTCTGCTGGTTTTTCGCGGCATCAATCTTAAGACCCGCCCACTCCATGCCTTCGCAAATGCGGGCGCGGATCTCGGGCGAGTTCTCTCCAATGCCGCCGGTGAAGACAACCGCATCCGCACCGCCCATGCTGGCGAGAAACGCACCGATGTACTTGCGTGCACGGTAACAGAAGATTTCAATTGCGAGCTGCACCCGCCGGTCATCGTGCTCTTTCAGCTCGGCCTGCAACACCCGCATATCGTTTGTCAGACCGGAAATGCCCAGCAAACCCGACTGCGTGTTCAGAAGCGTGTCAACTTCTGACGGCGACATCCCTTCTTTGG
>JBKQKT010000386.1:0-6077 GCA_052147365.1 Candidatus Korobacteraceae bacterium
TGCCGCAACGAGCGCGATAATGTCGAACCCGCCGTGCAGCGCATTCCGGAGATGGCCAATCACACCGAGATCCTGTTCTGCGACGACAAGTCCACCGACGGCACTGTGGAAGAAGTGGAACGCATGATTCGCAAGTATCCCCATCGCGACATCAGGCTCATTCCCGGCCCCGGCATCTGCAAGGCGGAAAATGTTTGGACGGGATTTCGCGCGGCCAGGGGCGATGTGCTCATGATTCTCGATGGAGACCTCGCCGTCATGCCGGAAGAGTTGCCTTACTTCCTCCAGACGCTGCTGTCGGGCGACGGCGAGTTCATCAACGGAAGCCGCCTAGTTTATCCCATACCAAAGCAGGCGATGAAGTTCTCCAACATGGTCGGCAACAAGTTGTTCGGCATGACCTTCTCCTATCTACTTGGCGAGCGGATCAAAGACACGCTCTGCGGCACCAAAGTTCTGTGGCGCAAAGACTGGCTGCGCATCGAGCGCAACCTGGGACACTGGGGCATACAAGACCTGTGGGGCGACTACGAACTGCTCTTTGGCGCGGGCAAGTTGCAACTCCAGATACAGGAAGTTCCAGTGCACTATCAGGAACGAGTTTATGGCGTCACGAAGATGACGAAGGTGTTTTCCAATGGCCTGCGCATGCTGAAAATCTGCGTCGGCGCATGGCGCAAGCTAATGGGGTAATGACGTCCGTCATGAATTGTCATCACGAGGAGATGCGAGGGAGTGACGCGACCGAGCGCGACGAGGGATCTGCTTTTCCCGTCAAGCGCCTTTCTGTTGGAGCGGAAAAAGCAGATTCTTCGATGGCTGAAGCCGTTTCGCAATGACAATTTCCATGGAAGCCAGGATGTCAGCAGAACCAAACACGTTGTAATTTGATATTTACTTTCGCGCTCTCATATCCTCCAAGCCGATTGTTCCCCCGCAAGAAAGAGACCATCATGAAACTAAAGCTCGCGGTTGCGCCGCTTAGCGAATGGAAAGTGCCTCTGAGGGAAAAATTCTTCGTGGCCGGCCCATGCAGTGTGGAATCAAAAGATCAAATCCTGCAAGTCGCTCTGCACCTTTCCGCCTATGACGTCACCGTACTCCGAGGGGGCATCTGGAAGCCGCGCACTCATCCGGGATCCTTTGAAGGCGTCGGCGCCAAGGGACTGCCCTGGCTAAAGAATGCGGGGTTGGCTGCCGGCCTTCCGGTGACTACCGAGACCGCAACCGCCCATCATGTGGAGCAATGCCTCAAGGCGGGAATCGATATTCTCTGGATCGGCGCTCGCACCACCACCAATCCTTTCGCGGTTCAGGAGATTGCGGAAGCTGTAAAGGGTGTTGACATCCCCATCATGATTAAGAACCCGATGAACGCCGACCTGGAACTTTGGATTGGCGCCATCGAGCGAATCAGCAACGCTGGAATCACAAAGATCATCGCTGTCCATCGCGGCTTCTCGACCTACGGACACAGCGCCTATCGCAACCCGCCCGTGTGGCGAATCCCAATTGAACTGCGGCGCCGGATGCCGCATCTGCCCCTGATTTGCGACCCCAGCCACATCTGCGGCAGCCGCAAGCGCATTCCCACCGTCGCGCAGGAGGCACTGGACTTCCTCTTCGACGGACTGATGATTGAAGTTCACTGCGCGCCGGATAACGCCCTCAGCGATGCCAGTCAACAACTCACCCCGAAGCAGTACGGCCGGCTCCTTGGCCGGCTGCGCTATCCTTCCGGCGCTGATCCCACCCTTCTTTCCCCTGCCGTGCAGGTGCTGCGCAAGGAAATTGACGCCATCGACGACGACCTGATTGCGCTCCTGGCCCGCCGAATGGAGTGCGTCGAGCAGATCGGACTGTGGAAGCGCGACCACAACATCTCGCTCTTTCAACTGGAGCGCTGGGAGCAGGTGCTTCACGACCGCGTGCAATCCAGCGTGCAGCGCCATTTGTCGGCCAGCTTCGTCCGCGATTTGTTCGAGCACATTCACGAGGAAGCGCTCAGCCTTCAGGAAAAGATTCCTTCGGCTCCTTCAGGCGGAGGCCACGAACGGGAACACGGTTCTGCCTTCGCGGACGCAGGTCGCGAGGATGAATTGAATGAGCTCGTCCCGCGAGAGTAGCCGCATCGAAGCGGAAGCGATTCCACATGCCATCTAAGAAAGCCATCATCACCGGTTCAGGCGGCCTTATCGGTTCCGAGTGCGTTCACCTGCTGCACGACGAAGGCTGGGATGTCATTGGCGTGGACAACGACATGCGTCGCCAGTTCTTTGGCGAGCAAGGCAGCACCCTGCCTGTTGTACAGCAGTTGCGCTCTACCCTCCCTCGCTACCAGCATCTGGATCTTGACATCCGCGACCGCCAGGCCATGCGGGACCTGCTGAAGGCCGAGCGTCCGGGCTTCATCATTCATGCGGCAGCTCAGCCCTCGCATGACAAGGCGGCTGCCATCCCCTACGACGATTTCGACGTCAACGCCGGCGGCACTATGAACCTTCTGGTGGCTGCGCGAGATTTCTGCCCCGAGTCGCCCTTCTGCTTCACCAGCACCAATAAGGTTTATGGCGACCGTCCCAACACGCTGCCGATGGTGGAGCACGAAAAACGTTACGACTACGCGAACGGCCTCGACGGCATTGATGAAACGATGTCCATCGACAATTGTCTGCACTCCATCTTCGGTGCTTCCAAGGTCGCAGCAGACGTGATGTGCCAGGAGTTTGGACGCTACTTTCACATGCCGGTCGGCATCTTTCGCGGCGGCTGCCTGACCGGCCCGCAGCACGCCGCGGTCGAGTTGCACGGCTACCTGACCTACATCATTGTTTGCGCCGTTGCTGGCCGTCCCTACACCATCATGGGCTACAAAGGTAAGCAGGTCCGCGACCAGATTCACAGCCGCGATGTGGCCCGACTCTTCCTGGAGTTCTACCATCAGCCCCGATGCGGCGAGGTGTACAACCTCGGCGGCGGAAGACAGAACAGCCTGTCGATCTTGGAGACGATTGATGTGCTGGCCGAGATGGGATTTCCCCTCAAGTACGAATACAATCCGACGAACCGCGTCGGCGACCACATCTGCTACATCTCCGATCTTTCCAAGATTCGGTCGCACTTTCCAGCTTGGAAGCTGGAATATGATTTGCCGGCCATTATCGGCGAAACCGTGCGGCGACAGGCCGGCTTGCTTAGCCTGAAACCGCGGACAGCAGTGATATAGCTTAACCATCTTTTGGAGAAGGAACTTGAACAATCTCAGACAACTTCGAAGCTTGACCCTGGGTTTAAGTGTGGGCGTGGCAACTGTCATGCTGGCACTGGCAATTATGTTTGTGCTGGCAGTCGTCACATGCCAGGCGGCGCAGGCGCAAACCTTCAACGTGATTCATACCTTCACGGGCGGAAACGACGGGGGAAACCCCTCCGCCGGGGTCACCATCAAAGCCGGCGTCCTCTATGGCACGACATTTGGCGGGGGCAATCTTAGCTGCAACGCCCCGCATGGGTGCGGCACGGTTTACCAGATGAAGCACATTGGATCCGGTTGGACGTTTAACAGCCTTTACAGCTTTGCCGGCGTCAGCGACGGGGCCATCCCAACAGCGCCGGTCGTCTTCGGCCCGGACGGCGCCCTCTACAGTACGACAGAGTTCGGGGGTAACAATGGCAACGTTTTCAAGTTGAGGCCATCAGCCACAGCTTGCAAAACCGCACTTTGTCCATGGTCGGAAAGCTCGCTTTATACCTTCCAGGGAGGCACTGACGGAAGCAAGCCTATCGGCCTCGTTTTCGACCAGGCGGGCAATCTCTACGGCACTACATCTTCGGGCGGCGCCTACGGCGATGGGACGGTTTACGAGCTGACACCTTCAGGAAGCGGCTGGACGGAGAGTCTTCTTCACAGCTTCGGCGCATACCTTGACGGGATTACTCCCTATAGAAGCGTGCTGATCTTCGACAACGCGGGCAATCTCTATGGAACTACCTACTACGGCGGCCAATATAATGCCGGCTCGGTTTTCCAGTTGACGCCCTCGGCGTCCGGCTGGACAGAGAGCGTTATCTACAGTTTCCAGGGCAACGCCGACGGAAGATTTCCCTACAGCGGTCTGATCATTGACCAGTCGGGCAACCTCTACGGCACCACGACCGACGCCGGCACTGGCTACGGCGGTACAATCTTCGAGCTTTCGCCCTCGGGCGGCGGCTGGACGTATTCCGTGCTTTACAGCCTTCACGGTGCGTTAGGCCAATCCTGTGGCCCAGCTTATGCCCTGACCATGGACGCGGAGGGCAATCTTTACGACACCACCGAGTGCGATGGGGCGCATGCTTTTGGCAACGTTTTCAAATTGACGAATACAGGCGGCAGTTGGACATACGCATCCTTGTACGACTTTACGGGCGGCAATGACGGGTGGTTTCCGCTCAGCGGCGTGGCCCTCGACACGAGCGGTAATCTCTACGGCACGACATACTATGGCGGCTCTGATAACTTTGGGGTCGTCTGGGAGATTACGCCCTGACGGGCGCGCAAGCCTGTTCCCCTCGCGCTAGTTGCCTTCGTTTCAAATAAGCTGCTCCATCCGCATCGGCAAACGTATGGCATCGTTACAGCCCCAGGCTGCGATTAAGGTTAATGGGAGCCTCGCTCGCGTTTCTTCGAGTATTGGTCGGTCAAACAGGCCATCGAAGCACGCGTCAGCCAGCCACCCCTATTTGCTGATCGCAATTGCAGCGACCCTGGCAGTACTGCCGATTGCGTTTCATGGCAACCCGTGGGGGCACGACGTCAACCTTCACCTGCGCGGTTGGATGGATGCGGCCCAACAATTCCATGAGGGCACCCTTTTCCCGCGCTGGGCGGCCGGCGCCAACATGGGCTTCGGTGAGCCGTTCTTTATCTTCTATCCGCCGCTTTCGCGGCTCGTCGGCGTGGCGCTTGGACTGCTCTTGCCGTGGAAAATCGTCTCAGGAGTCTATATCTGGCTGATGCTGATGCTGGCGGGCGTTGCCATGTGGATCTGCGCCCGGGAATGGCTGTCGCCTGCCGACGCGCTTGTAGCCAGCCTGCTCTTTGCCGTCAATCCCTACCTTCTCATCGTTGCTTACAAGCGCGGCAACTACGCTGATCTTTTAGCGGGCGCCCTGTTTCCCTTGATCGTGTGGGGCGGCATGCGGATGGGCTATGCCCCGGCCAGCACAGCCCTTCCTCTGTCGGCAGCGTTCGCCGCCCTGTGGATCTCTGACCTTCCCGCGGCCGTGGTGGCCAGCTACGCGTTAGCGGGATTGCTTGTTCTCAATGCCATCATCTACCGCTCGCTGCGGCCTCTTTACTTCGGCGCACTGGCCATTGTGTCGGCTTTCGGAAGCATCGCTTCTTTCCTGTTACCGGCTGCGTGGGAGCGAAAGTGGGTGAGTATCGCTGAGGCCGTCCGCATGGAGTGGGCGCCGGAGAACAATTTCCTCTTCACTCACCGCAACCTTCCCCAATATGTCGTCTTCAACCGGGGGCTGTCCTACGTCGCCGTCATTCTAATCGTCGCCACCGTCATCGCGGCCTTGCTCGCCCGTAGAGTAAGGCGTGACCAAGCCCCGGTTTGGCTGTCGCTTGCCATCCTCGGGGGAGTCTCCACGTTCATGATGTTCCCTCCGAGCTTTTTCCTATACGAAGCCTTGCCGGAAATGCGTTACGTTGAATTTCCCTGGCGGTGGCTCTCCGTCCTTTGCGTAGTCACCGCGTTCCTGGTTGCCGCGGCCATTTCCCAAGCCCGCAGAAAGTGGATTGCCTGGGCAACGACGGGCGTGGCTGTCGCCTTCGTCGGTGCCTTCATCGTTCACACGGTCACCTGGGACCATGCTCACTATCTGGAAGGGCTTATCGCCGACGCACATTCCCCATCGGGATACCCAATCCGCTTCGGGGATTGGAGTAATCCGCTCGGAAGCCAAAGGGAGAAGCTGGACAAAGCTGCCCCGCTTTTCGCCACGGATCCCGGGCAAGCTGCTCAAATCCAAATTGAACAGTGGCAGGGGGAGCGCAAGATGTTTTCCGTGGAAGCAGCCCAGCC
>JBKQKT010000387.1:0-3269 GCA_052147365.1 Candidatus Korobacteraceae bacterium
GACGACGCCCCGATCCGGCTTGCGGTTTGGAGTGCGGTAGGCCACGATTACAGCATCCGGATTGCGGTAAATTTCGGCCCCACAATTCAAACCGGCCTCGTTCACCACCGTGGGGTCGGGAGTCTGGCCGAATTCCAGCGCCAGTAATCTGTAGAGCGGAGTCCGCCGGTCCCAATCTGCAAGATCGAAGATCACTGGACGCGGAGCGTAAATTGCCGGCGCGCGAGGGCCAGGAATATACAGCGTTGCGTCCTGGGGCAGGATCTTGTCCAAGGCCTGGAAGTCGTCGATGAACGCAACATGGCGCTCCAGGAAATCCTCACGCGCGGTCACACCCAGCGAAACTGCCACAAACGGGCGGGCGTAGTAGAGTTCAGCCGCGAGCCAGGGCCCCAGAAGAAGAACTGAAGCAACTGCAATCCACTTGGGCGGCATTCTTGCTTGCCACGACAAGCCGAGCCCGACAGCCCCAGCAGCCACCAGCCCATACTGAAGGCCGCCGAGAAACCGGAATTCATGAGGCAGAAATCTCACGATAAGCGCAAGCTGCAGTACCACCAAAAACAACAGCCCCGCGAGCCGTTTCCACTGCTGGCAGCATACGACCGCCCCGTACAGAATGAGCAATAAACTGGCGCCGTTCAGGAATTGGACAGCCCCGAACAAAGCGACGCTCAATCCGGTCGGGTCACTGGCCATCCCCATATCCTCCAAAGTGGCCGGCAGGTAAGCGGTATGACCGAAGAACTGCGCGAATGCCGCTCCAAAAGGAGATCCGGTGTGGATATAAGTCCACGTAACAAGTGGGCCCATTATCAGGAGCCAGAGTCCGGCGGCGACCGCAGTCATCTTCATCCGGGAACCACGGCCCACCGCAAACACCGCCGCGGATGTGATGACCACTGCGACGGGCACCATCGAGATCTTGGTTGACGCAGCGCACGCCACGCCCATCACGCATGCGAAACATCGCATTCGGTCCCCGGCAGCATTCTCTTCAGTCCTTGCCAGACTCCCCGGGAAGAAGAGGGCTGCCACTCCAGTAAACGTGGCCAGATCCCCCAATGCGTGCGGGCCCGCAGTCACATAAAAAACTGCGGGATACACACCGATTGCGCAGGCCAGCGCGGCCATCAAACCCAATTCGGCGCGTCCCGCTTCCTCCGTCACCACGCCGTACATCAGCAGCCATAGCGCGATCCCGAATCCAAGACTCAGAACATTGCCGGCGTCGGGAGTACCGGTCGCGTGAAAAACCGTCTCGGCGATCTGGTAACCCATTTGCGGGACGATGGCTTGCTCGAAGGGAAGCTGGTACACGCGCAGGCCATGATCTTCCAATACCCGCTGGCCGACGAGCATGTGGTAGTACATTTCGTCACTCTTGGTCGAGGGCGCCAGGCTGACCAGCACCAGCACCGCCAGCAGGAGGCAAAACAGGCTTATTGCAAATATTCGAAGTGGCCGCGACTGCAAGTGCGGAAGGCCGGAATAGCGCCTCCTGCCAATCCAGTGCCCCGCAATCCCGACAACAACAATTCCCGATCCCAGAACTCTGAATCCAGTCGGGCCCGATCCAGCCATCGCAAGGCACTGAATGGACACCGAACTGAGCGCAAATCCCGCCAGCATCGAGAGCGCGATGTACCAATGCAACGCAACGGACCGGAATGGCCCCAGCGCGAGACGGCCCACTCCGCAGACGCCAACGAGGCTTGAGAGACCGACAATTAGATCGAGGGAGGCGTTTGCCGAATGATCCATATGTCAATGGGCACGCAACCAACCCGTTCGGTCGAGAAAACTGGTCCTCTGCGGGGGCTGACGTTGTGACACCAGTTAATCGGGAATTCCTGCTTTCGGTTGCTGACGACTATACCAAACGTTACCCACACTCGCTTTGTCGGCTCCGTCGTTTTCTAGTCGGTTGTCCCGAAGCCCCGAAGTCTCGAAGTCACTGTCTTTTTGCCCCCCACCTTGATATAACAATCTGTCATGTCTTCATCCATTCGTTCCGTCGCCTCTCCGCGCGTCGTTAGCATCGGAGATTTGCGAGCCATCGCCCAGCGCCGCGTGCCCAGCTCCGTCTTCGATTACCTCGATGGCGGCGCCGATGGCGAGGTGACCCTCCGCGAGAATTGCCGCGTTTATGAGGACGTTACCTTCCGTCCTCGTCATGCGGTCGCTTTCGCCGATTGTCTCTTGCGCACCCGCGTTCTCGGTTTCGATCTCGCTCTTCCTTTCCTGCTGGCTCCCGTCGGCTACAGCCGCCTCATGCACCCGGTGGGCGAAGTGGGTGCAGCTCGCGCCGCAGGCAAAGCTGGCACCGCTTACATTCTCTCCACCATCTCCGGGCACAAACTCGAAAACGTGAAGGCCGCCTCCACCGGCCCTGTCTTTTATCAGCTTTATTTGATGGGTGGCCGCGCCGCCGCCGAAGCTGCAATTGATCGGGCCCGCGCCGCCGGCTTCTCTGCCCTCGTTGTCACCATCGATACCACCGTCTCCGGCATGCGCGAACGCGATTTCCGCAACGGCATGAAGGAGCTGGTCAGCGGCAGTCCTTTCCAAAAAATTCCGTATCTTCCGCAAATCCTCTCGCGCCCCGGATGGGTCATCGGCTTTCTGCGCGACGGAGGCATCCAGCCGCTGCCCAACGTCGTCATCCCGGGCAAGGGCCCCATGCCGCTCATCGATGTCGCCGTTGCCCTCGCCGAATCCGCCGTCACATGGAGCGATCTAGCCTGGATTCGCGAGCACTGGCGCGGTCCCATCGTCGTCAAGGGCGTTTTGACAGGAGATGATGCGCGCCGCGCCGTCGATGAAGGCGCCGCGGCCATCTCAGTCTCCATCCACGGCGGCCGCCAGCTCGATTGCACTCCCTCTGCCCTGCGCGTCTTGCCCGAAGTCGTCGCGGCCGTCGGCGGCCAAACTGAAGTGCTCATGGACGGCGGCATTCGCCGCGGCGCCGACATCGTCAAGGCGCTCTGCCTCGGCGCGCGTGCTGTCTTATGTGGTCGCGCCTACGCTTACGGACTTGCCGCTGCCGGTGAACCCGGCGTTCATCGCGCCATCGAAATTCTGCGCGCTGATGTCGATCGCACTTTGCGCCTGCTCGGTTGTCCGTCCGTCGCCGCCCTTGATCGCTCCTATATCAACGTTCCAAAATCCTGGGACGCAAACTGACAGCGCGCGCCGAAACTCCGTTTTTTTCGCGAAACGGAATCGAGAACAATCGAAAACCAGAAGTTGAACTGTGAAACTGTGAA
>JBKQKT010000388.1:0-3604 GCA_052147365.1 Candidatus Korobacteraceae bacterium
CCCCGCCACTCGGTGTGGTGGGTTGTGTCAGCGCTCCAGCGATTTTCGGTCCCAATAACCGCAGACCGCGGCGGCCTCGTAGCTGCTCTGCAAAAATTTTATTAACGTGTCTTTTGGAGAAATCGCGGTTCGCACATCGTCATACATCAGGAGAAATTCCTTCATCTGCGGATGATAGAAGGCGGCGTCGGGCCGGACTGGGTGTTCCGCAAAGCCGGCGGGCTCGGGCGCTGCGTACGAGTAAAACGCTGGGCCCTTTATGTCGCCTCCGCCGGGCCAGAATCCGGCGCTGCTGACTTCGTGCGAATAGGCTTCGCGCGTGATGGAGTCGACGCCGGGACGCTCGGGAGCGCGACGTCCGGAGAAGCGCGTCACCGCATGATCGAAGCTGCCCCAGAAGAAATGCGCCGGGCTGGCCTTGCCGATGAAGCGTGCTCGGAACTCCTTCAATACCTCGTCCACCCACGTCAGGATGCGCCAGAAGCGATTTGCAGCCTCGGCGTCGTATGAGCCGTGAACGGTGTCCTTCTCGAAGGGAATAGGGTCGGCAAGCTCGCATGGCGTTGTCCAGATCTTGACGTTGACGCCGAGCTCGGCCAGCGCCGCCATGAAGCTCTGGTAGAACTCGGCCACACTTTGCGGCTGCAACGCGAGCACCCCGACAGAACCATCACTGGTTTCCATAATCAGCTTGTGGTCGACGAAGTCGAACTGGACTTCAAGGTCTGCGTTCTCATACGGCATGGCGGAAGTGGTCAAGCCGCGGGCGGTCAGGTAAAAAGGCACGTTCCACCAGTGGTTTACCAGCGGACAGAGTTTCAAACGCACTTTGCCGACAATCTGCATCCACATGTGCAATGTGGCCTGCGTGTCTTTCCAACTGTCCAAGGGGAGCGCTGGGAGAAATTCGTGATTGCGGACGAAGACGGGGCTCGGCTTCGGCGATGGCATCGGGCGCCTTTCTGTCGGGTCAGTTTATGCCGCTTGCCGTAGATGCAGCGCTTGTGCTGATGGATGCAACCAGTGCCGAGGTTTTGTGATTGCCTCACCAAACGGCCGACCGCTTGCGCGATCGGCCGTTCTCTCACCCCCGAGGAGAGCTTTGGAGTCACGAAGTAGGGCGGACAGGAGCGAACTCATCCGCATTGCTCAAACGGACGAGCTCGCTGCGCCCCTGTCCGCTATCGCGCCGTGGTGAAAAAGGTAATGCCGAGAGCGCGGTAAGTTGTCAAGAAATTGTAAAAAATGCGTGGGCTTCGGTCGTGTTCGTTGCCCGAAGTTGACTCACGATTCTTGGGATTTTAGAGCACCGCCGTCTCGTGCAGCAGCGCGCCTTTGGCGAAGCGCTCGGGGCCGAGAGCCTCGGCGTCGTTCACGATGGAGGTCGTACCGTGGACAATCAGATCGGAGACAATTTTGCCTGTCGCCGGTGCGTGCATCACGCCGTGTCCGCTGAATCCGTTAGCGCAGAAGAAGCCAGGAACTTCATGCACCGGCCCGATGATGGCATGATGGTCGGGCGACATCTCGTAGAGTCCCGCCCAAGCGCGCTTCGGATTGACGGCCAGGTTCTCGAAACATGGAACGCGGTCAGCGGCGCGAAGGAGCACCTTCTCGATAAACGAAGGCTCGAAGTTTTCCTTGTATCCCATTGTTTCTTCAGGATCGTTCCATGCCAGCAGAAATCCAAGGCTCTCGGGCCGAAAGTGGAAGCCATTGGTCATGTCGACCACCATGGGAATGGCGTGGGAGACGCCGTCGAAGGGTTCGGTGGGGACCAGCATTCTCCGCAGCGGTTGGACGGGCAGATCCACGCCGGCGAGCGAAGCCGCCTGCGCCGCCCAGGGACCAGCAGCATTGACGACGACCGGACTGCTCACCGGACCGCGAGTGGTTTCAACACCGTTGATTCTGCCGTTTTCGAGATTGATAGCTGTGACCTCCGTCGAGCGCCACAGGGTTGCGCCCCTCTCACCGGCGCGCGTGGTAAATCCGACCATCACGCTGTAAGGATCGACGAAGCCGTCCGTCGGACAGAAGCTGCCGCCCAGCACATCATCGGAGCGCAATTGGGGGACGATCTCGACAATTTTGTCGCGCGTCAACATCCGCACCTGTTTCAATCCCAGCGACTTTTGCAGCTCTTGGTTGGTTCTGAGGTAGTCGAGATGCGATGGTTTGGTCGCAACGAAAAGATAGCCTTGCGGACGATATTCGGAGGGAAGCCCCAGCCGTTCTTCAAAGCTCGCGTAGAACGGAATCGAGTAGAGCGACATCTGGATGTTCGGCGGCGTGGCGAACTGCGCACGCACGCCGCCCATGCTCTTGCCGGTCGAGCCTTTGCCCTGATGGGATTCACGCTCCACCATCAGCACATTGCGGCAACCGGCTTCGGTCAGATGCCAGGCAATGCTGGCACCCACGATTCCGGCACCGATGATGACTACATCCGCGGTTTGCATGTTGGGCATTCGGCTCGGGCCGACGGCACCATTGTAGTCTGCGGTCGGAAGGCCGCGAGTCAGCGCCACTCAAGCGCCAGCCGAGTAAGCACCTTAAGGCCCGAAGAAAAGTCCCGCTTCCGGCCATGAGCGGGATTTGCCTTGACAACCAGAAAGAACCGCCGCAGAATGCAGGAACCTGTCCCGGTTTATTGCGCAACCGTGGCATTGCGCGATAACTAGCCTCGTCGTTCAGCCCACAAGCACGCAAATACGCCGCTCATGCCGGCGTAGGAGGAAGGCAATCACCATGCAATCTGGAATCCGTTGTTTGAGTGTCGTATTGCTGTCAGTTCTGCTGCTGTGCCTCTGCGTTTCCGTATCCGCGCAAGTAAGATTCGAAGATTTCTCCAACATCAGTTACGCCAATCAATATCTGGTGCTCAATGGCGGCTTTGCCGGTCTGGCGACGTGGAACGACGCGGCAGTCCTTCGCCTGACGGACGGGAACGCCATGTACAACGAAGGTTCGGCGGTTTACTTCCAGGACAAGACCCATGTAATGGGTGTCGGTAAGCAACCCGTTGCGGGAGGGTTTACTTCGTGGTTTGCCTTTCAGGTGCACAGCCCCATTCAGGGGTCCACTCCCGGAGACGGAATAGCATTCATCATCCAAAACTCTACTGGGACCGATTCGACGATGTGCGCCAGCGGTTTCGGCGTCATCGCCTTGGGCGCGGGTGGCAGTCAGACCTGTCCGAACCAGGCGGGCGCGCTGGGCTATGCTGGAATCAACAACAGCCTGGTCATCGAATTTGACGTCGCGCAAGACCCCTGGGACCCGAACGCCAATCACATTGCCATTCAGACTTGCGGGCCGAACATCAACACCCCGGTGCATGAGAGCGGGGACTACAGCATCGGAAACAACAATATGGTGCAGAGCTGCCTGCTTAGCCAGGGGTCGATCGACACCATGGTCCCTACAATGGGCGCTAACTGTACTGGCGGCACCTGCATGGATGGTTTAATGCATAACGTGGTGATCGGCTACACGCCGCCGAAGATGGGTCAACAACAAGGGCTGCTGCAAATATGGCTCGACCCGACGTTTGTCATGAATACCCACATACCGCAAGGAATGCCCACAATGTCGGTCCCCT
>JBKQKT010000389.1:0-15235 GCA_052147365.1 Candidatus Korobacteraceae bacterium
GTTGTCGCTCAGCAGGCGAACGATCCGGCCCAGACGTGCGTCGGTAGAACCTTCCGGCTGGAGATCCATACGGGTTGGGGCTGTGCGAGTCAGTTGTCAATATCCAGTAGTCGGTAGCCAGTGCTCACTGAAGAAGCTTAGCTGACGAGAACGGTGACCGACTACGGACCACTGGCTGCTGACAAGCGCTTCTTTCACCAGGCATGGCGGCGGGGCACGCGTTTCGACAAGTTGCAGAGCGTTTCGTAAACCACAGTATCAGACCAGCGCGCGTGGTCCCAGGCTGTGATTTCCTGCTCGCCGCTGCGGCCGATGAGCACGACTTCATCGCCGATGGCCGCGCCTGCGACGCGGGTGACATCCACCAGGGTGAGATCCATCGAGATGCGACCTACAATAGGTGCGCGCTGGCCGCGCAGCAGGACCTGGCCATGGCCCGTCGCGGTTTCCGGAGCGCCCGCTGAGGCGATGGAAATTTTTCGCGCCAGGCCGTCGCCGTACCCCACGGAAACCACAGCTATCCGGGCCGGCGCAGGCGTGACGTAAGCGCCGCCGTAGCCCAGGGCCTGACCGGCGGGCACGTCGCGCAGGCCAAGGACGTGCGTCTTCCACGCCAGGGCAGGCTGCAGTGGCAGAGGCGCTACGTCCGTAACGGGCGAGCCGTCACGGTGACAGGCAGGCTGCTCGTATCCATAGAGCGCCAGTCCGGGCCGGACGAAGTTCTGCCAGGTGTCAGGACGCGCGCCCACGGCGCCGCTGTTGGCGAGATGGCGCAGTGGCGGATGCAAACCATGCGCCGCCAGGGTTTGCAGTACAGTTTCAAATCGCTCAATCTGGCGCCGTGTCCCTTCATCATCGAGCACCTCGGAGGACGCCAGGTGGCTGAACACTCCCTCCACGTCAACCAGCGGCAGGCGCTTCACCCCTTCGGCGAAAGACTCCAGCTCAGCGAACGGTAACCCCAGGCGCGCCATGCCGGTGTCAACCTTCAGATGTATAGGAACTCTGCTCGTCAAGCCCAATCGCGTGGCGGCCCCGGCCACGGCCTGAGCGTCTTCCAAGCGAAAGGCCGCGGGCGTTAGCTGATGGCGCAGGGCGTCCACTTCTTCACCCGGGTACAAACCGCAAAGCACCAGAATGCGCCCTTTAACGCCCGCCTCGCGCAGCAGCACGCCTTCGTCGGTCGAGGTCACGCCAAACCACTTCGCCCCCGCTTGCTCCAGCGCAGGGGCACATTCCTCGACGCCATGACCGTAAGCATTGCACTTCACAACAGCACATATGGTCACGCCAGGGCCCACGTGTTGCTGCACTGCATGGAAATTGTGGCGCAGGGCGGAGAGCGAAACCTCGGCCCAGTTGGGACGCGTTTCGATGCGAGAGGATGGGAAGGTCGCAGCCAAAGCTTGATGATACAGCCTGTTATTGGCGGGTCGCCACTGCCATGGATTTAGCACTCAGTTTCGAGACTCCGAGGCTCGAGTACTGACGATTGCCAGCTTTGGCCTCCTTAAGAAGGGACTATCCGTTCGGATAGTCCAGGAGTGCGGAACCGTCTAATGACTGGCAAACGGCGTACGACGTTAGGGGTATTCTCATGTTAATAGGTGACTAAAGGGCTATTGCAATGAGGACTTCTGTGGTATAAATCTGAGCCAAGTGCAATTCCCTGTTCCGGATGAGGGGACGTTCTCCCTCAGAAAGCTTGCTACCGACCTGCAGTAACTGAACTACAGCGAGACAACCGGGACCAAAGCGAGTCGAGCCCATGATTAATGTAATCATCGCGGATCACCAGGCGATCTTCCGCGCTGGCATTGCCAAGGTGCTGGCGGTCGAGGAAGATATGCGAATCGTCGGACAACCGCAGTCCGCAGAACAATTGCTGAACTCACTGGAAAAACTGCGTTCGCGCGTTCTGATCTTTTCAACCAGCTTTCTGCCGCTGCTGGCGGAGATCCAGGAGATTGCGAACGGTCGCAATGTCGCTTTGCTGATGATCGTGGAGAACACCGAGACCGCCTCCGAATTCATGCGTATGGGCGTGCAAGGAGTGATCTACCGGAGCGCGGGCGGCAACGTGGTGGTTGAGGCTGTGCGGCGGCTGTCGCGAGGCGAGAGGTTCTTGCAGAGCCCTGATATGGCGGACGGCGAAGTGAGCGAGGACCTTGTCGGCACGCGCGTAAGGGACCGCCTTTCGGACCGGGAGTTGCGTATCATTTCCGCCGTCGTACAGGGCTACAAAAACCGTGACATCGCCATGCAGCTCTATACCAGCGAACAGATGGTCAAGAACGCCCTGCGCAATATCTTTGACAAGATTGGCGTTTCGGACCGTTTGGAACTGGCGCTATTTACCATCCATCACCGCATCCTGGCACAGGCAACTGCATCGGTGCGGGCCACACCGCTAAAACGGCAAAATGCGCAGAACGGCAACACCCGGTCGATGACGGCAGGCGCGTCATCAACAACTATCAACTGAGAAGGCATGCCGCCGGGGTGAGGAGGACGGATTCCCTCGTGTCCACCGACGCCTCCGGAAGTCATGCAAGTGCGCTTGGGCGCGCCGCTGCAGAGGCACTCCACCAAAAGTAGGATGCAGTAACTCCGAAACGTGATTGCTGGGTTCCTTACTTGCTTCGCTGCAACTCGCGGTAGGCCTCGCTCTTGGACAATCCAAACTCCTTCGCCGCCTGCTTTAAGGCGGTTTTTTCCTCCAGCTGCTCGACCCGCATCAGTTCTTTAACGCGCTTAGCCACACCTCGGCCCGGGAATGGCGCTGGTGCGGCCTCCTCTGCCTTGCCAATCAGCAGCGTGATTTCGCCCTTGGTCTCACCACGCTGCTCCAGTTGTTCCAGCACATTGTCAGCACGCCCGCGCAGGAACTCTTCGTGCACCTTCGTAACCTCACGAGCAATGACTACGTGCCGCTCAGGCCCCAGGATCTCCACGATGTCGCGCAGGGTCTCGGCAATCCTGTGAGGCGCCTCGTAGAAGATCTGTGTGAGAGGGGATTTGCGGATCGTCTCCAGCGCCGTACGCCGAGCCCCGCCCTTGGGGGGAAGGAAGCCGCTGAAGTGGAACGAATCAGTCGGCAGTCCGCTGGCGACCAGCGCCGACAGAAACGCCGACGGGCCCGGAATCGGAACCACCCGAAGGTGATGCCGAACTGCCAGCGCAACCAGTCGATAGCCGGGATCGCTTACGCCCGGTGTGCCGGCATCGGTGACCAGTGCAATGTCGTCTCCGCTCTCGAGGTGGACTACGAGTTCGGGGGCCCGGGTTAGCTCATTATGCCCGTGATAGCTGACGGTCGGCTTCTGGATACCGTAATGGTTCAGCAGCTTGAGCGTTTGGCGCGTGTCTTCACAGGCGATCAGGTCCACGGACTTCAGCGTCTTCAGTGCGCGTAGCGTAATGTCTTCCAGGTTGCCGATTGGCGTGCCCACGAGGTAGAGGGTGCCGGGAGCTGCCTCCCCATTGCCGCTTTCTTCAGAATTCCGAAGCTTCCTCGCCATTTCAGCGCCAGTTTAGCACCGTTGTGGTAGCTGATGTCCGCAGAGACCAGGCATGCAGGCTTTGCAAAGGCTCGATTCCGTTTGGGGGTGGGAAACTCAATGTGCTACGATTTGAGGTTTGTTCAGCTTCACCATGCGCATCAGGGCATGGTTCTCCGCCATTTAGGGGTCCCAGGAAGACGCCGCTTTTGCGGCTTCTGGGGTGACTATTTGCCTCACCGGCACCTCGGGTCGCATCGCCACGTGATTGCGCATTGCGCCCGGAGAACGTCGCTTCTAAGAGACGTGCGGAGTTACCTGAAATGCGCGGGGTGTGGCTGCGGCACATACTTAAGGAGTCATAGGTGAAGAATTACGAAGGCGCAAATATCCGCAACATCGCTCTGGTGGGGCACTCACACTCAGGCAAGACTTCGCTCGCATCAGCCATGTTGTTCACCGCCGGTGCAACGCAGCGACTCGGTCGCGTGGACGAAGGCAATACCGTTACGGACTACGACGACGAAGAAGTCTCGCGGGCGATGTCCATCGCGGCCGCAACCGGAGTAGTCGAGTGGCGCAACACCAAGATCAACCTCATCGACACGCCAGGCTTCAGCATGTTCATCCATGAAGCTGAGATGGTGTTGCCTGCGGTCGAGGCCGGGCTGGTCGTCGTGGATGCAGTCAGCGGAGTGGAAGTCATCACTGAGCGCATCTGGCATTACTGCGACAGCTTTGCTCTGCCGCGCGCGGTCGTCTGCACACGCATGGATCGCGAGCGCGCCGATTTCAGCCGCGTAATGGAATCGCTGACTTCGGCTTTCGGCCGCACCGTGGTTCCGGTGCAGTTGCCGATCGGCTCCGAGAAGAGCTTCAGCGGTGTCATCGACCTGGTGAGGATGAAGGCTTACACCTACGAGATGGGTGGCAACGGTAAGGCCAAAGTCGGCGAGATTCCGGCCAACATGGCGGACGAAGCCAAGGCAGCGCACGAGCGCCTGGTCGAGCTGGTCGCTGAGGGCGACGACGCGCTCATGGAAGAGTTCTTCGATAAGGGGACGATCGCCGAAGAACACATCATCGGTGGCCTGCACAACGCCATTCGCGAAGATAAGATTTTCCCCGTGCTGTTCGCATCGGGGCTGGGCAATATCGGAACCGACGAAGTGCTCGATTTCATCGTGGATTACCTGCCGACCGCGGTGGAACGTGGCACGGTGAAAGCTACGGCCACAGCCAACAATGGCGAGCCGGCAACGCGCAAGGTCAGCGACTCCGAGCCGCTATCACTCTTTGTCTTCAAGACCATCAGCGATCCGTTCTCGGGGCGCATTTCGTTCTTCAAGGTTTATTCCGGCGTGCTGAAGAACGACGCGACGCTGCAGAACTTCACCCGTAGCAGCGCCGAAAAATTTGCCCACCTCTCGGCGATGCAGGGCAAGACCGCAGTTCCAGTCAATGAGCTGCACGCGGGCGACATTGGCGCCGTCGCCAAGCTGAAGGACACCTTGACCGGCGACACGTTGGGCGACAAGAGCGCGCCCGTCCAGTATCCGCAAGTCAAGTTTGCCGAACCGGCAATCACCTTTGCCATTGAGCCCAAGACGCGCGCCGACGAAGACAAGCTGAGCACCGGCATCCACAAGCTGATGGAAGAAGATGCCATGCTGCGCTTCTTCCGCGATCCGCAGACAAAAGAGTTTTTGATCGCGGGCACTGGCCAGCAGCATATCGAAGTGGTGGTTGCGAAGCTGAAGAACCGTTACCACACCGAGGTGGTCCTCAAGGCGCCGAAGGTTCCCTATCGCGAAACCATTCGCGGCAAGGCCGATGTCCAAGGCCGCCACAAGAAGCAGACCGGCGGCCACGGACAGTTCGGCGACTGCCGCATCAAGGTGGAGCCGCTGCCGCGCGGCGGCAACTTCGAGTTCGCCAACGAAATCTTCGGCGGAGCCATTCCCAGAAACTACATTCCCGCGGTCGAGAAGGGCATCGTCGAGGCCGCAGCACGTGGCCATCTCGCCGGCTTCCCGGTCGTGGACTTCAAGGTCATCCTTTACGACGGCTCCTATCACGATGTGGACTCTAACGAGTTGTCCTTCAAAATGGCGGGGCGAATCGCCTTCCGCAAGGCGATGGACCAGGCCAAGCCTGCGCTGCTCGAGCCCATCATGAACGTCGAGATCACCATCCCCGACGAGTTCGCCGGCGGTATTATGGGCGACCTTAACAGCCGCCGCGGCCGCATTCAGGGCATGGACAACAAGGCCGGCAAGACTGTGATCAAAGCAGAAGTTCCCATGGCTGAGATGCTAACCTATGGCACCGACCTGACCTCGATGACGCAGGGCCGCGGCAGCTTCGCTATGGAAATGCACCATTACGACTTCGTTCCTGCCTTGCAGCAGGAGAAGATCATCGCCCAGGCCAAGGCCGAGCGCGGCGAAGAGGTCGAGGTGGAAGAGTAAGAAAGGACCGCTCTCCGCTTTTCGCCGTTCGAACCGGATCATTGTCATCCCGACCGAGGACTTTAGTCCGAGCGGAGGGATCAGCGGTTAGCTATTCCCTCCCGCGCAATCTGTCATGGTGACAAAGTAAGAGATCGCACGTCCGGGAATTCACAAATTCCCCCGCTCCGCCTCCCTCGTTTGGAGCGATAATGTAGGTATGCGGCGCTGGATTTTCATGGCGGCGTTGGGCGCGGCCTTGCTCGCGGTCCCGTTGTGGGGGCAGCGAGGCGGGCACGGTGGGATGGCCGTGGGCGGCGTTCGCGGCGGAAACGCCGGCGCTCCGCACGGTGGAGCGTATGGGGGAGCCGCCGCTCACGGCTGGTACGGGCATGGCCCTTACCCCGGTCGTTTTCCCTACTATCCTGGTCGCTATCCGTACTACCCGGGGCGTTATCCTTGGTGGGGTTATCGCAGCGGTTACGGGTATGGCTGGTGGGGCTATCCGTGGGCGTGGGGATGGTATGGAGGCATTGGCTTGTCCGGCTATGACTACTCATACACAACGCAGTCGTATCCAGCCTATGTCGATGCTCCTCCTGACAACCCGACCGCCTACGTTGCCTACGACCAGCAGCAGGAGATCAACCGGTTAAATGACGAGGTGGCGCGGCTGCGCGCCGACCAGCAGTCAGGCGCGGCGGGAACCTCCGTGCCACAGCCACCGCGAAGGTCAGAAATTCGCGCCGAGACTGTGCTCGTCTTTCGCGATAAACACACAGAGGAAATCGAGAACTACGCCATCGTTGGCAAGACGCTGTGGGTGTTCACCGAACAGCGCGCCCGCAAGATCCCTATCGCCGAGTTGAACGTCCCCGCTACCACCAAGGCCAACGAAGATCGGGGCATCGAGTTCCGGCTGCCGGGGCAGTAGATGTCGAAGGCTCTGATCCCGAGGTTACTCTTCCCTCTGCGGCCGCATCTGGCCGCTCCGCAGATATCGGTTGTGCCAGCCCAGCGATTCGCTCAGCAGGTGCGGGGTGTGGCGGCCGTAGGACAGGCGCTCGGCGCGGTTGAGGTAGTCCAGCAGGAGCGGCTTGTAATCCGGCGCGGCGCACTTCTCGATGATGAGGTTGGCGCGCTGGCGCGGTGAGAGTCCACGCAGGTCGGCCAGACCCTGCTCAGTGACGACTACCGAGACGTCGTGCTCGGTGTGGTCCACGTGCGAGACCATAGGCACGATGGTCGATATGGTGCTCTTCTGCGCGGTCGAGGGGGCCATGAAGATGGAAAGATATCCGTTGCGAGCGAAGTCGCCGGAGCCGCCAATCCCGTTCTGGATGCGCGATCCCATGATATGGGTGGAGTTGACGTTGCCGTAGATGTCGGCCTCGATCATGCCGTTCATGGCGATGACGCCCAGCCGGCGAATGATTTCGGGGCTGTTGGAAATCTCCTGCGGGCGCAGCACGATCTGGTTGCGATAGCTGGCCATGTTGGCGTTGACTTCGGTCAGCATCTCCGGGCTGAGCGAGAACGCGGTGGCTGACGCGGCGGTGAGCTTGCCCGATTTCAGCAGGCTGATCATGCCGTCCTGAACGACCTCGGTGTAGGAGGTGAGGCCTTCGAAAGGGCCTTCCTCCAGGCCGAAGAGCACAGCGTTGGCGATGTTGCCGACGCCCGACTGCAGCGGCAGCAGCGTCTCCGGCATGCGGCCCTTCTTCACTTCCCACGCGAGAAATTCCAGGATGTGTCCGGCGATGCGCTTCGAAGCTTGATCCGGCGCTTTGAACGGGCTGTTGCGGTCGGGTGAATCGGTGAGCACGACGGCGACGACCTTGTCCGTCGGGACCTCAAGATACGGGCTGCCGATGCGCTGGCCGGTGTGCGTGAGTGGAATCGGCCCGCGGTTGGGCGGCGGCTGCAGGCCGTAATAAATGTCGTGCATGCCTTCGAGCGCTGCCGGCTGCCAAGCGTTGACCTCGATGATGACGCGCTCGGCCTGCTCGACCCACGTCTTGTTGTTGCCGAGCGAAGAGCTGGGCACCAAGCGGCCGTCTTCCAGCACTGCGGTGACTTCGATGAGCGCAAGGTCAAGCTTGCCGAGGAAGCCGTACTCCACGAACTGCGCCACGTGGCTGAGATGGATGTCCATGTACTCCATTTCGCCGGCGTTGATGCGCTTGCGGGTCTCGGGGTCTGACTGGTACGGGAGCCGCAGATGGATGCCGCCGGCCATGGCGAGCGCGCCGTCAAGTTCGGGGCCGGTGGAGGCGCCGGTGAAGATGCTGACTTGAAACTTCTGGCCGCGCAGATTGGCGTCGGCAATGCGCCGCGCCAGCGCCAGGGGCACGGCTTTGGGATAGCCGGAGCCGGTGAATCCGCTCATGCCGATCTGGTGACCGGACTGGATGAGCGCGGCGGCTTCTTCGGCGCTCATGATGCGGTTGGCGAGAGTGGAGTTCAGCACACGGGAGGTTGTGGAAACGGCAGTAATGGACATCGTAAGAATGCCTCGCAGAGAGAGTTCTAACTCTTAACAATAGAGGCAAGGGCGGGTCGCGGTCTGTGAGGTGGGTCACAGGAACAGGGGGCAGACAACGAAAAGGGCAGGACGGCGGTCCTGCCCTTTTCCCAACAATTTAACTGACAGCTGACAGCTCTACCGCAAGCAACTGCCTCAGCACGTATTGCAATATCCCGCCGTGCTTGTAGTACTGCACTTCCTGCGGGGTGTCGATGCGGACAGTGACGTCGAAATCAATCTTCGTGCCGTAATCCTTGGTTGCGCACACTTTGACCGTTTTTCCGGGAGCGAAGTTCTCCAGCACGTCGGTCAGGCCGATGATGTCGAACGACTCCTCGCCGGTGAGGCCGTTGGTTTCGGCGGTCTCGTCGTCGAGGAACTGCAGCGGCAGAATACCCATACCCACCAGGTTCGAGCGATGGATGCGCTCGAAGCTCTCGGCCAGCACCGCGCGCACACCGAGCAGCCGCGGGCCTTTGGCCGCCCAGTCGCGCGACGAACCGGAACCGTACTCCTTGCCGGCGAGCACCATCAGCGGCACGCCTTCGGCACGGTACTTTTCGGAGGCGTCGAAGATGAACATCTCCGCGCCGTCGGGCAGGTAACGAGTGTGCGGGCCTTCGCGCTCGGGAACCAGCTTGTTGCGCAGGCGCACGTTGGCGAAGGTGCCGCGCATCATGACTTCGTGGTTGCCGCGGCGTGAGCCGTAGGAGTTGAAGTCCACTGGTTGCACGCCGTGGGCGATGAGGTACTGTCCCGCCGGGCTGTTGTGCTTAATGGAGCCGGCAGGCGAAATATGGTCGGTGGTGACACTGTTGCCCAGATAGCAGAGCACGCGCGCGCCCGAGATATCCTTTACCGCCGCGGGTGTTTTCGGCATCTTCTCAAAGTAGGGAGGATGCTTGACGTAGGTCGAGGCGGCGTCCCAGGCAAAGGTTTCGCCCTCAGGGACGTTGAGGCCGCGCCAGCGCTCGTCGCCCTTGAAAACGTCGCTGTAGCTCTTCTGAAAGAGGTCGCCGGTGATGTACTTTGCGACCACGTCGTTCACTTCCTGTTCGGTCGGCCAGATGTCCTTCAGGTAGACCGGCTTGCGCTGGCCGTTGCCGCCGTAGCCGAGCGGCTCGTTGTACATGTCGATGTCGGCGCGGCCGGCGAGCGCGAACGCCACCACCAGCGGCGGCGACATCAGGTAGTTGGCTCGCACCTCAGAGTTGATGCGGCCTTCGAAGTTGCGATTCCCGCTCAGCACCGACGCGACGACGAGGTCTTTGTCGGTGATCACGCTGGAGACTTCCTGCGGCAGCGGGCCCGAGTTGCCGATGCAGGTGGTACATCCGTAGCCCACGAGGTGGAACTTCAGCTTCTCCAGATAGGGCATGAGACCGGAGCGCGTGAGATATTCGGTGACGACCATAGAGCCGGGCGCGAGCGAAGTCTTCACCCATGACGGGACTTTCAGGCCTTTCTCGACCGCCTTCTTCGCCACCAGTCCGGCGGCGACTAGCACATACGGATTCGAGGTGTTAGTGCAACTGGTGATGGCAGCGATCACCACGCTGCCGTGGTTGAGCGCTTTGTCGAGCACTACGTGCTCTTCGACAACGTCCTGCTGCGAATCGATGCCGGCGGGATGTCCCCCTTCGCCTTCCCAGCGCGATACCTGCTTTGGCGGGACCTGCTGGCCGGGTTTGAGTAGCGTCGGCAATGCCTGCTCGAACGACTTGGCCGCGGCGGACAGCGGTACGCGGTCCTGCGGCCGCTTGGGACCGGCGATGCTGGGCTCGACCGTCGCGAGATCGAGTTCGAGCACATCGGTGTATTCCGCCTCCGGCGTATCGGCGGTGTGGAACAGTCCCTGCTCCTTGCAGTAGGCCTCGACGAGCGCGATCTGCTCGGCGCTGCGACCGCTCAGGCGGAGGTAGCGCAGCGTTTCTTCATCCACCGGGAAGATGCCGCAGGTGGCGCCGTACTCGGGCGCCATGTTGGCGATAGTGGCGCGGTCCGCGAGGGGGAGCTTGTGCAGGCCGGGCCCGAAATACTCGACGAACTTGCCAACAACGCCCTTCTTGCGCAGCATCTCGGTCACAGTGAGGACAAGGTCGGTGGCGGTCGAGCCTTCGCGCAACTTGTTCCTCAGGCGCACACCGACGACTTGTGGGATCAGCATGGACACCGGCTGGCCGAGCATGGCGGCCTCGGCCTCGATTCCGCCAACGCCCCAGCCGAGCACGCCGAGACCGTTGATCATGGTGGTGTGAGAGTCGGTGCCGACCAGCGTGTCGGGATAGGCCAGCGGCTTGCCGGTTTCACCGTTGCCGCCGATGAAGACCACACGCGCCAGAAACTCCAGGTTGATCTGGTGGACGATGCCGGTGTCGGGTGGAACGATGGCGAAGTTCTTGAATGCGGTCTGTCCCCAGCGCAGGAATGCATAACGCTCCTTGTTGCGCGAGAACTCCAGTTCGGCGTTGAGCTGAAATGCCTGCGGCGTGCCGAACTCATCCACCTGCACGGAATGGTCGATGACCAGCTCGGCAGGTTGCAGTGGGTTGATCAGCTTTGGGTCGCCGCCCAGCGCTTTCATGGCATCCCGCATGGCGGCGAGGTCAACCACCGCAGGCACACCCGTGAAATCCTGCAAGAGCACTCGGCTGGGCATGAACGCAATTTCCTGCACGGGTACTGTCTTGCCGGTCCAGGAGGTGAGCGCTCGTATGTCATCGGCCTTTACTGATTTGCCGTCTTCGCGGCGCAGCAGGTTCTCCAGCAGAATACGCAGCGAGAAAGGCAGATGGCCGGTGTGACAGCCATGCTTTTCAAGAGCGTCAAGACGGTAAATTTCAAACTCGCGCTTGCCCACGCGCAGGACGGAACGACTGCCAAAGCTATTCATGAATGAGTCCCTTCTATATTGAGGAGATGTAAGAGGGCGCGGATTCCAACAACGCGGAACTACCTATCTTAAATCGGGCGGGGCGGAATGGGATAGTCGAAGAACTGATGAGTCTTCACTTTGCCCTGAGCAGCAGCACGGGCACGCTCACGCTATGCCGGACTTGAGTGACCGTGGTTCCGAGAAAAAGGTCGGCGAGGAAGCGGTGTCCGTGGGTGCTCATCGCGACCAAGTCGCAGCCCTTTTGCTGGACCCATTTGATGATTTCTTTGACTGGTTCGCCGAACGCCAACTCGGCCTGAGCCGGAATGCCGAGTGACTGAAACTCGGCTCGAACTTTTTCCAGATAGGCAGTGTCTTCGGAGATTTCCCGGCTGACCGCGTCGGGGCCGTAGGTTCGAGCGGCCCATCCATCGGCCACGTGGAGCAACACCAGACGGCTGTGCGCCAATTTCGCGAGCTGCTTGACGTGTTCGATAATCGCGCGGTCGGTCGGCGTGCCGTCCAGCGTCACGAGAATGGTGTCGTACATCGGGGTTCCGTTTCTCTGGTTCCGGCGCTATCCACCCACAATGACTTGCCACGCAGCTTTCAGAGAGTCGGGCAAGCCATAAACGTCCATTGCGGTGATCAGAATAGCACTGCCCCAACCGCCAATCAGAAGGAACCAGCCGTTCCTCCAAGTCCCCATTCGCTTTCGCGAACTGGTGAACTGCAAAAGCGGGAACATGGCGAAGGGAAGCTGCAGCGCCAGCACTACCTGGCTGAGAATCAGCAGGTCAGTAACGCTGCTATCACCGCGCAGGCCGATAACGAAGACCGCCGGCAGGATGGCCAGGGTGCGGGTGATAAGCCGCCGAACCCAGGGTTTAATTCGCCAGTGCATGAAGCCTTCCATGACGACCTGCCCGGCGAGTGTGCCGGTGATGGTGCTGCTCTGGCCGCTCGCCAGCAGCGCGACTGCGAAGAGCGTACTGGCAAGGCCCGCTCCCAACAACGGCGCAAGCGTCAAGTACGCGACTCGAATCCAATCACTGTTCGCGTTGAAGTGGACCACCTGCCCGCCCGCTACGGTTGCGCTTTCCTTGCCAAAGAACACCATGGCCGCGAGTACGAGAATCGCCGCGTTAACGAAGAAGGCGATGCTCAGGGCCACAACGGAATCAATGCTGTTGAAGCGGATCGCGCTCCGAACGGACGGTTCGTCCTTCTGCAACTGGCGGCTCTGCACCAGGGCCGAGTGCAGGTACAGATTATGCGGCATCACGGTCGCGCCGATGATACCGACGGCGATGTACAACATTCCGGCCTGACGGAAGTGCGGCGTGACCAGTGCCTGTCCCATTTCCAAAAAGCTCGGCCGGGTTTGCGGAAGAACGAAAATCTCAATGAAATAGCAGACCGCGATGGTGACGATCAGCAGAACGACTACCGCCTCGATCGTGCGCATCCCGAAGCGCTGCAAGGCGAGGAGCAGCAGAACGTCCACTCCTGTGATAATGACCGCCCAGAGCAGCGGAATATGGAACAGCAAGTTAAGGGCAACGGCACTTCCCAGCACCTCCGCTAGATCGCAGGCGGCAATGGCCACCTCGCTCATCAGCCAGTTGGGCCAGCGCGTCCACCGCGGATACCAGTCACGGCAGCACTGCGCCAGGTCCTTGCCGGTCACCACGCCCAGGCGCGCCGAGATGACCTGCATAAAAATTGCCATCAGGCTGGCCAGTCCGACCACCCACAGCAGCCCGTACTTGAATTGCGCGCCGCCTTGCAGGTCCGTCCCCCAGTTGCCCGGGTCCATGTAGCCGACGCTCACCAGAATGGCAGGCCCTACGAACGCCCTCCACTGCTGCCAGAATCCGGCTTGATGGTGCGGCACCTCGACGGTGCTATGCATGCCCTCCAGGGACACGTGGCCGGATGGGGCGCCAGCAACATCGTCGTCGGGCCGCAAGCCCTGCGGGTCCCCCCATGTTTGTGGCCGGGTGTTCAAAATTTCACCAGAAAAATGACGATTGCAACAAGGCGATATCGTGCTTCCATCACCGCATGCTCAGCGTTACTCGTGCTGCTTCCTAGTTAACGCCGGTTGATGAGGGACTGCAAGTTCGCCGGGTACAGCTTCACAGAACGCTGGCGCTCGACTGTGTTCCTTGACAAGATGAGCGCTGCGCTCCTACTCTTTCCTTTCGCTCCGCGTTGCATGTATTGTTCTGGTAGCCCTGCTCTATGAAGGTATTGGTCCTCGGTGGCGGTGGTCGCGAGCATGCGATCGTGTGGAAGCTGCGGCAGTCGCAGCGCATTAAGAAGCTTTATTGCGCTCCCGGCAATGGCGGCATAGCGGCGGATGCCGAATGCATCGCCGCCGACCTGAAGAGCCTCGATTCGCTGCTGCAACTCGCCAACCGGCTCGCGCCCGATGTCACTGTAGTAGGGCCCGAGCTGACGCTAACCCTGGGCGTGGTGGATGAGTTCCAGAAGCGTGGCTGGCCGATCTTTGGGCCGACGCGTGCCGCAACCCAGTTGGAGTCGAGCAAGATCTTTGCCAAAGAGTTCATGCAGCGGCACCGCGTCCCGACTGCGAAGTATTCGGTCTGCACCCGCAAGGACGAACTGCCTGAGGCGCTGAGGCTGTTTCACACACCGATCGTGATCAAGGCAGACGGACTGGCGGCCGGCAAAGGCGTGGTCATCGCGCAAACCAAGGACGAAGCACAACGCGCCGCCAAAGAGATGCTCAGCGGCAAGATGCTGGGCGAGGCCGGCACCAGGGTCGTGATGGAGGAGTGTCTCCAGGGCGATGAACTGTCCTTCCTGGTGCTGAGCGACGGTGAGCGCGTGGTACCGCTGGTGGCGTCTCAGGACCACAAGCGCGTCTTCGATAACGACCAGGGCCCCAACACCGGGGGCATGGGCGCCTATTCCACCGACCAGATTGTGGATGCGCAGATGCGCGACTGGTTGGTGACCCATATCGCACGGCCGGTCATCGACGGCATGCGCGCCGAAGGAGCACCCTACAAAGGCATCCTGTATTGCGGCATCATGATGACGGCGCGCGGCCCCATGGTACTGGAGTTCAACTGCCGCTTCGGTGATCCGGAGACGCAGCCCATCATGATGCGCATGGAGAGCGACTTGCTCGACGCCATTGAAGCGTCGATTCAGGGGCGCGTCAGCGATGGAGATTTTCGGTGGTCGCCTGAACCGGCGGTATGCGTGGTCATGGCCTCGGGCGGATATCCTGGTTCCTTTGAAGCCGGCAAGGTCATCAGCGGCATTGACGAAGCCGACCGCATGCCTAGAGTGAAGGTCTTTCATGCCGGTACAAACCGCCGCGACGGCTCGTATTACACTTCCGGCGGGCGGGTGCTGGGCGTGACGGCGCGAGGAAAGGACTTGCCCGATGCCGTTGAGCGGGCTTACGACGCCGTGATGAAGATCCGCTTTGACGGCATGCACTATCGCAAGGACATTGCCGCGCGAGGGCTGAAGCAATTGCGGGTGGAGAAGTGACAGACATGAACAGCGATCCTCTGGTTTCCATCGTCATGGGCAGCGACTCGGACCTCGAGATCATGAACGAGGCCGCCAAGGCGCTGTCCGAGTTTGGCATCCCGTATGAGATTGACATCACATCGGCGCACCGCTCCCCCGCCCGTACCAGTGAATACACGCGGGCGCTGCAGGGACGTGGTGTGAAGGTGGTCATTGCCGGAGCTGGTGGCGCGGCGCATCTCGCGGGCGTAATCGCTGCCGAGACCACGCTGCCGGTCATCGCGGTGCCGATCGCTTCGACCGCGTTGCTGGGACTGGACTCGCTGCTGGCGATGGTGCAGATGCCCGCGGGGATTCCCGTCGCGAC
>JBKQKT010000390.1:0-4098 GCA_052147365.1 Candidatus Korobacteraceae bacterium
ACTGTGTTTTCGATGTAGAGTCCATTGGAGTTATAGTCGGTCACTCCATTCGAATAATTTGCCGTGATCGTAGAATCCCGCAGCGTGATAACCGGAGCGATCGGCACACTCTGGTTCCCTGCCGAGAACACAAACGATCCCGTCCAGTTCCCATTAGCGTTCAGCGAGACGCCTTGATTGTTGAAGTGATCGATGGTTGCATTCTCATCATCCCACATATCGAAAAAGTTGTTAAAGCTGCCATTTTCCGAGGCTTTATCGTAGGAGATGTCAAGCAGATGCGTATCCATCGCGTTGTCTAACACCGCGACATATGCCAGCGCTACGATTCCAGGACTTGTCTGCGCCGGAATATTGGCTCCAGTGTGTGCGCACTGAAACGTAGTCGAGCTCGGTACCGCGGTGATCGTGGCATCGCCCCAGTAGCTGCTGTTATCCGTAAATAGGATCGTCACCATATCGCCGACGCGAAAGCCATGCGCGCTTGCCGTCGTGATGGTCACGACCTGCGATGTCATCTGCGTTTGCGTGATCGCCACTCCGGCAAAGGCTGCGTTGCTTGAAACATTCACTGGTGTGCGAAAGCTCAGCCCGGTAACTGTGTTGTCCGTGTAGTCGTTCGAATACCTCAGATCGCCAATCTGCAGGCAGGCCCCACGCCCAAGGCAATTCAGCGATGTTCCATACCCGCTCAGAATGGATTGGTTGGTATGCAGGTAAATCGTCCCATAGACGTTGTAGGTGTTAATCGAGCTGTTGGGCCCATTGGCTGGAATGGTCACATTGCACTGATTATTGTTGTATTGTGCCCCATCAACTCCGCACGCCGCATTCAGCGTCTCTTGGATACCGGAGGAGGCGGATCCAATGGTGTATCCAGCCGCATAAGAATAGAACGGAGTGAACGTAATCGTCCCCGATCCCGCTCCTGACATGCATCCTCCCGCGGTAGATATCACGCGGGCCGCTTCGCTATTTCCTCCTCCCGAGAGAAGAACTTGATACCCGGCTCCACTCGTCGTATCGATGCCCGCCGGACACGGAGTCAGCGTCACGGTTGCCTGTGTTCTACCGGTTAGCGGACTGGAGATGGTCTGGGTCCAATTCAACGCCGTCGTAGCATAACTGATACCTGCCGGTATGCCGTTACACGAACTCTGGGAGAGGGTCCCGTTCAGACAGGTGGACGCGGTCTTGACTCCCGACGCGATCTGGCTTGGTGGCATGACCCCGCTCGCCATGCTAGCCTTTCCCGCATTGGAAGTAGAAGCCTGGCTAATCTCGAACGACAATAAGAGCACCGCAAGAGCTACACGCCGCATTAAAAACACTCCTTCTTGAGTGGACAGAATGTTCGCTCTCCCAAGAATGGGCGAGGACAGTCTCCGCATTGGAACCAAGAAGTATGTTAACTCTGAATCGGTCTGTCAGGAGGTGGCTTGAGATGGTCAATGGGTGTTTGGAAACGCTCCGCGCTTGCAATCTCCTTCTGAACTTTTCTGGTTGCTATTAAAGCAATAAAGGAGCATATTCGATCGCCATACGCTATTTCACGGGCGGTGGAAAGGGCGGCGGGACATTGACGGTTGTTGCCTCAAAATGACGGCACTTGGTAGGTGGGACGCACTGGGTCAGCAGATGGCTTCCGAGGTAGCGTTTTAGCAGTCTGCACGGCTAGGAAAAGAGAGAGATACCTCCTCGGCGGTGGTGACACGCTCTATCTTGCGGATGTACAACCGCGGTGTCCGCCCGAGGCCAGATCGTGACGGGTGCCCGACGCGTCATGCCACGCAAAAACGAGGTTTTGTAATCCGAACGGACCTAAATTGAGTCTCGAGTGGTTCCACAGCTGTTCGGTGAGACTTGACGGAAGACATTTTTCCAAAGCAAGACCCCGCGTGGATCGAGGATCGAATGAGCTTGCAAACTAGAAATGGCCTGCATCGAAAGAATTCTCCAGCACCTCCGCCTCTGATTCCTGTCGCCCAGTATGTCCGCATGTCAGACGAGGCTCAGCATTACTCGATTGAGAATCAGAAAGCTGCAATTCAGGAGTATGCCGACCGCCACTCCTTTGTGGTTGTGAAGACTTATGCGGATGCCGGAAAGAGCGGAGTGATCGCTAAGAACCGCCCCGCGCTTCGCGAGTTGCTGAAGGGCGTCGTTAGTGGGAACAGCGAGTACCAAGCAATCTTAGTTTACGATGTCAGTCGCTGGGGGCGGTTCCTCAATAACGATGAAGCAGCCCATTATGAATTTCTGTGCTCCAGTTCCGGGATACCGCTTCACTATTGTGCTGAGCCGTTTACAAATGACGGTACGGCGTCCAGTTCTCTTCTCAAGGCTCTAAAGCGTAGTATGGCGGCGGAATTCAGTCGTGAGCTTGGAGAAAAGGTCTTTCGCGGTAAGAGCCATCTAGTACAAATCGGATTCTGGGTAGGAGGCCACGCTGGTTACGGGTATCGACGAATGATGGTCTCTGCTGATGGTAAGCGAAAACAGATATTGGAATATGGCGAGCGCAAGAGCCTCACGACGGATCGCGTAATACTGGTTCTAGGGCCACGTGTGGAAGTGGAACGTGTGCGCAAGATGTTTTCGATGGCTGTTGCCGGAATAGGCGGCACGGCTATAGCGCGCGACCTGAATCAGAGGGGAGAATTCAAACGTAGCGGAAAACCTTGGTACTGCCGAGATGTCTACAACATTATTACTCATCCGAAATACGCCGGTTGTAATGTCTGGTATCGCACTACCCAACGTCTACGGGAAAAGGAAGCGACGGTCGAGCCACGGCACTGGATAAATAAGCCCGGTGCGTTCGCGCAAATTATAGATCAAAGCACTTTCGACCTAGCTCAGGCCGCGTTGCCGCGAAGATCAGATTCGTTGTGGTCGGACGAGGAGATACTCAGAAAGCTGCGCCGGCTGCTCGCGTCCAAAGGGTACCTCAGTGAGAGTCTCATTCTAAAAACCTCCGGCATGCCTGCGGCTGGTACTCTTCACAGTCATTTTGGGACGTATAGACAACTTTACAAAGCGGTGGGGTACCAACTCCCGCCCCACGATTGTTACCGTGGGGAATTGGCCGAGCCCTCGATACGGCTGCGAAGAAAATATATAAAACAACTCACTGAGCTTTTCCCAGAGCACGTGAGAGTCACAAACCTGCCGCATTCAGATCGATCGATTCTGGAGATAGATCATAGCTTCATGGTCGCCGTCTTACTTTGCGTTAGCCGCCAACGCGGCGGAGGACGAAGGCATTGGATAGTCCGGCCGACTTCTGCCGAACGTGAGCACATTACGTTGCTTTGCAAGATCAGCTCTACCAGAACCCGCATTGCAAGTTATCACCTATTGCCGAGAGTTGACATTCCGGGTAGAACCCATTCCTCGTACAACGATGATCCGTCACTATGCAGAGGCACGCTCTTGCAGAATTTGTCGGGCTTTTATGCCGCAGTAAAAGCACTCAGGCACAGAGAAGGGGCAATTCTCTGACATCCCTATCGCTGACGGTGTGGGGCCTCGGGCGATTTGGCGGGGTGTGAGTTGCTACTGCGTCCATCAAGGTCAAGTATCAAACTCCCATGCGCCTCCGTTATCATGTTGCCCGTCGCGTGGGCTGCCGGATTCTTTGCCGCGTACTCCGCTTTGGTTTGCTTCAGGATGGGGATGTCGGGGGCGGGTCGGCTGTTAGAGCTTGCTGTCTAGAATGCGCGCTGAGCCCGGTCAAGAAAAAGTCATTGTACGCCGAGCGCCGATTCTTGCGCGTGCTCCGGCTCAGTTGGCAGCACCAAACGGGCTTTTACGCCGAACATCTCGTAGTCGGTGAACAGCCCGCGGCACCAGTACGTTTTGTTGACATCGGCTTGCGTCGTAATGGTGGCCGGGACAAGGTACTGCGTTCCGTCTTTCTCCATCCAACCATAAGTGATCACTCCCCACCAGTGGTACCACGGTCCCGAAAGGTCAAGTGCCTTTGAAATTCGCAAGATGATCCCCGACTCGTCCACCCAGACTTCACCGTGGCAGTCGTAGTATTTCGTCGTACTCCGCTGGAATAAGCCGTAGTTCATGACAGACCGGAACGAG
>JBKQKT010000391.1:0-3460 GCA_052147365.1 Candidatus Korobacteraceae bacterium
GGCAGGACAGCGTTCCCGTGCGGGCAGGCGCCGCCCTCGCCAAGTTTTTCCTTGAGCTTGGCCTCGAAGGCCGGCGAAACGGCGTGCTCCAATCGCTCTGCTTCCTCGTGAATCTCGTGCCACTCCATGCCGAAGACCTCGCTCAACATGCGCTCAATGAGGTGGTGACGCAGCGCGGTGTGGTAAGCCATCTCTCGCCCTGCCGCAGTCAAGCGCACAATGCCGTCATCGCCTACCTTCACGCAGCCATCGCGCTTGAGCCGCTTGAGTGCCATGGTCACGGCAGGCGCAGAGACTTCAAGCCAATGCGCGAGCATGGCGGGAATCACCTGGCGCCCTTCGGCCTCGGCTTCAAGAATGGCCTTGAGGTAGTTCTCTTTCGAAACGTGGATTGAATCTTTCATGGCTTAGCTGAGGTTCAGTTTAACCGGTGGACGGTGAACAGTGGACAGTGAACAGCAAACGGTGGACGGCGGGCGGCAGACGGTAGGCGGTGGGACAGAACGAATCCAAACGGGCAGGTCTCGCGCGCGAATCCAACTCAACCGGCCTTGTACCAGGGCCTTGCCGCTAACCTCGGCCCTCAACTCAGGGGAGACACGCACCGTGCGGGGCGTCTGGGGGCTCGCGACCGCAGCGGGCATCACAATAAATGCAGGGCGGGGGGCAGCGCGTAGTGAGCAACCCCCCTCCTTTGACGATGGTCGTTTCTAAGCTTGCGGAGGGAGCAGGGACCTTCAGGTCCCTGGAATCCGGCTCGTAATCGAGGCGGCCTTAGCCGCGGGCCTTTCGTTTATGCTGCTGACATGCGGCGAGCGCCTCAGGAAATCCGAACGTATCTGGTCACGACCGTGACGGCCGGACGCCGCAGGCTCTTTCAGGTCACCGACACAGCAGAGTTGCTCGTTCGGACTCTCAGCCACTACCACGGTCAGGGGAAGTTCCTCTTGCACGCATATGTCATCATGCCCGACCATTTTCACGCCCTGATTACGCCTGCTCCGGATGTTTCACTGGAAAAAGCGATGCAGTTCATCAAGGGCGGCTTTTCCTTTCGCCTGAAAAGTAAGCTAGACGTGTGGATGCGCAGCTTCAACGAGAGCCAGGTTTCAACGGAAGAGAAGTTTATGAGTTGTGTGCGGTATATCGAGGAGAACCCTGTACGGCGAGGGCTGGCAGCGACCCCTGAGGTGTACCCCTTCAGCTCGGCCGCGTGCGGAGAAATGGATCCGATGCCACTCCACATGCAGGGAAATAAAGCCCGTGCCTAAAGGCCCCGATTAACAAGCTGAACTAAGGAGCCTAAAGGCCCCTGCTCCCTCCGCAAGCTTTGGCTGCAGCGCGGAAACCGCCGCAACCGTCAAACAACGAACCTTCAGCGACGCGCCTACGGTCACCTGTGCGCGACTGATGGGTCAAGCAGAAACATACGGAACGCCGCCCGGCTGCAACATTGGCGCGCGGACGATAGCTTCAAGCTGCGGAAGTTCAGAAAAATGCAGGAGCCAAATTCCATTTGTGGCTGCCAGTTCTTTCGCGGACCGAGTGTAGGCATTATTCGTGACCACGGCCGCGTAATGAGCCTGTTGATGCGCTCTGCCCGCCGCAATTTCTTGCACAGCCTTGTTGCCGACCGGATTTGAATACAGCTTGCACTGCAAAACGACGCGCACGCCGTTCTTTTCGGCTATTACGTCAACGCCTTGGTCATGGGACAACGGCGTTCGGGCCACTGTCCATCCGCATGCGCGAAGAGTCTCAGCACAGGACACCTCAAATTCAGCAGAAGTCCTGGGCGCAGAAATCGCTGCTACTGCGGGCGTTTGACTGGCAGCGATTGAAACTCTCTGCCAGATCCGACAAACAATAATGGCCCTGTTGCTGTCTAAAATGCCAAGCTGTTTCGCGTCCAGCACGGGGCGGACGTGGTTTGCCACGAAATACTCCAGCTCCTTCGTCCATCGATCCGTGACCGGCTTTCCATACGCATCGGCATGAACCAAGATCATCTGCTGTCTGATCAGTGCGCCCATGTGTGCATCGGTAATAGCGTCTACACGTGCCACCATCGCGTCTCGGCGCTGCCTCGGCAGAATTACATTGGCCCACACAACAAGAGCAATCCCAGCAAGCACTAATACGGCGAACACAAAAGCGCCGGAGTCACTCGATCCGTTGGCCGTTGATACCCCGCTGTTCACGTTTGACGCCGTGCGCGAGAGACTGCCGAACAGGAGCAGACCTCCGATGACCAATGCTAGGACCAGCAATGGCGGGAGCTGCGCTTTCTTCTTTCGCGGCATATCACAGGAATTGTAAGCCTGACTCGAAAATGGATGAATGACTCGCATTGGGGAGGCGCCTACTCACGCGAGTCATGTTCCCAGATGCCTGCCGAAACGCGCTCTCTCATATCCGGTTGTCAAGAGTCCGCACCCCTTAAACCTGCTCCGCAATCAACCTAACCCCTTCCCTCTCTATCCTTTACGCCTTAAAGAAAAATCTCCCCAAGTTTGCCGATTATTTCGCCGAAATCTGTAGCCTTGAAAATGAAAGGGGGAATTCTTCATGGCATACAAATCCATGACCGCAATCACCGTCGCCGGCGAGCTTGAAACTCAGTCTGACGACCCCGGCAAAGACGCCATCGACATTTGCAGGCGCGCCTGGACCAGCGCCCATATTAAGCGGGCTGAAGACGAGAAATCATCGGCGTGGGAGCGCGAGAAGGCTGGCAACAAGGCCTATCTCGAGGCCGTGCCCGCGCTCTCCGGCTACAAGAACATCTGCGGCTTCGTCGCCTGCATCAACTACGCTTCCATGACCGGCGTCGTTACGCACGAGGATGCCGCGCACTACCTGGCCAACGCCAGGATCGCTTTGTCCACTATCTACCACAATCCAAAGCTGTTCCGCGAGCGCAAGCGAGGAAAATCCGGAAAGCAGAAAAATAAATAAGAAAAAATTTGGGATGTTTCGCCCAATTTTCGCCACTTAACTCGTTTAGAATCAACAAACCGTCTTCCGGATCGTCGAAAATGTGCATCCGATTACGCGCAATTTATGACCCACAACTCCCCTGGAATCAACACGCGGTCTGCTCAAATGCAACACGTGCATTTTCGCTTCAATCTCGGTCGAACCGCTTTCACTTCACGCGGACTTTGGGCTCGACGGAGAGTCCGGGACGGAGCTGGTGGTTCGGGTCCTCGTGGGCAAGGTCGGTGAAGTCGATGCGCACCGGAAGGCGCTGAACGACTTTGACATAGTTGCCGGTAGCGTTCTCCGGCGGGAAGAGCGAAAGGACCGAGCCGGTGGCTCCGCCGATCTGCGTGACGCGGCCGCTGTAATCCTTGCCGGTGGCGTCGACATGGATTTTGACGGACTGGCCAGCCTGCATGCGTTTGAGCTGCGTCTCCTTGAAGTTGGCCGTGATCCAGATGTCCTCAAGCGAAACCAG
>JBKQKT010000392.1:0-6161 GCA_052147365.1 Candidatus Korobacteraceae bacterium
GGTTTACGTCGCCGGACTTTACCTGGAGCAGAAGTCGTCTGATCCCAACGCCATCATCAAGGCCGGCGCGCCTAACCGCATCGTCATGCAGTTCCTGCACAGCGCCAGTAAGAGTCAAATGGTGAATGCATTCACGCAGTCGTTCAACGACAATACACCGGACGCCATGAAGACGATGAAGCCCGACATCGACCGGTTTCTGGGCGCGCTCGATTCCCTCAACGTGGGTGACCAGATGGTCTTCACTTACGTTCCGGGGACGGGCACGACCCTCGCCATCGGCGGCAAGGACAAGGTGACCATTGCCGGTTCGGCCTTCAACCCGGTGCTCTTGTCGGTGTGGCTGGGACCGAAGCCGCCCACCGCGAACGTGAAAAAGGGGATGCTTGGGAAGTAGAGCACTGGCGGCTAAGACATAAACCCTATTCCGCGAACCTTCACGCGTCAGAAGCCGGAGCCACGAACTCCGGCTTTTGTACGCTCCAGCCTTTCTCAAGAGGCAGCGGAGAATTGCCGATGAAAACACTGGGGCCGCTTCACCGACGAGCGATGTCCCAATCGCCCGATCTTGAAACAGGATACGGCTACAGGAGATTGGCACGGTGATTTCCCTGAAGAGGTATCTGGATGGTGAAGCGGACCGGAATGAAATCAGCGAACCCGACCCGGGCGAACTGTTTTTCCCAGCACTGAAGTCCTATCGCTCCAACCTGCTGTCCATGGGAAGGTGCGCAGTGCGCGCCTGTGCCGCCGTCGGTTTGGACTTGCAGCAGAACCTCAACGGAGCGGAGGGCCGCCTCTATCGCAACCTCACGCCTGCGCTCTTCCAGGAGACAGGGAAAAAAGTCGAGGACGAACTGGAGCAGTGGGGTAGCCGCACCGCCGACTATCTGAAAGCCAGGGCGAAAGATGCCAAAGAGCTTCTGGTTGCGCTGGCGTGCACCGCCGAGTCCTTGGGCGAGCGCGATCAGCGTTATGCCAGCCACTTCACCCAGTTCACCTCCCGCTTGCACGCCATTGCCAACTTGGAGGACCTGACCCAAATCCGGGCTTCTGTCCTGCAGCGGGCGGGCGAGCTGAAAACTTATGTGGACCAGATGGAACAGGAGAGCCGCCAGTTGGTGTCCCATCTGCAGGCGGAGGTCACAACTTACGAGACCAAACTCAAGGCTGCCGAAGAGCTGGCGCTGCGGGACCCGCTGACCGGATTGGCCAATCGGCGCAATGTCGAAGAGCGCATTCAGTGGCGTATTGCCAACCAGAAGCCGTTTTGCGTGGCCCTCCTCGACCTGAACCGGTTCAAGCAGGTGAACGACCGTTACGGCCATCCGGCAGGGGACACCGTGCTGAAGCAGTTCGGGGAGGAGTTGAGGTCGAACTTGCGCGCCTCCGACCTGGTTGGCCGCTGGAGCGGCGACGAATTTGTCGTGGTGCTGGACTGCGATCGGGTCAGCGCAATAGCTCAAATGGACCGGCTGCGACAATGGGTCTTTGGTGACTATGGCATCCAAATCGCCGAGAGTGCGGAAAGGGTGAAAGTCAAGGTGGACGCTGCCATCGGCGTGGTTCCATGGCAAGTGGGAGAAACCATGGAAGAAATTATCGCGCGCGCTGATGCTGCCATGTACAAGGAAAAGAAACGAGCGGGGATGTAAAGAACTGCTGCGTCCCACCACAATTTTACCGCACTAACCCTGGTCCATGAGATGATGGCTCCCGATATTTTGCGATGAGTTTTCCGCCGTCCGGCGGAGTTTTTCTCAAGCCGGTTGACGACCTGCTGTATCCTCAATGAACGCGCAGAAGACGGTCGTGCTTGCGATCGTGAGCGATTGTCGAATCTGCGCGCAAATCCACGGAGGACATCGCCATGAGCGCTGCCGATTCTCTCCTTGCACCGATGGACGGGACCGAGCACCAGAAAATCGCCGGAGTCCAGATCGACATCACCCGTGCTGGTGCGGCCCGGATCAAGCGCGTGATTTATCCGGCTGGTTTCCAGTGGTCCACTCACATCAAACCGGTCGTGGGTAGCGAGCTCTGCATGCACGCCCACGTCGGCTTCCTCGCTCACGGGCAAATCCACATCGAGTTCCCCGACGGCTGCCGGAAGGAGTTCATCGCTCCGCAAGCCGTGGTCATCGAGCCGGGACACGATGGGTGGGTAGTGGGCAACGAGCCGGCTGTGCTCATCGAATTCGACTTCGAGGGTACTACCGCACAGAAGTGCGGCGTTCCTGACAGTCACGCCCACGGCGATGCGGCTAGCAAGGGCTGAGGATCGTTTTCCGTCCTTCTCTCGAGACCTGAGGACTATAGTCCGAGCCGAGGGAGCTGCGGTTTCGTACTTCAAGTGACAGTTACCCGCGTCCCGGCTGGCGTGATTCATTGGGCCCCTACTCCTCTCTTCTCTCCATTCAGCTCTTTAGAATCAGCGGCTTAGCAAGGCTTTAGCCGAGGTTTCAGTGCAAACTCTTGAGAACGAACGACTTATCGTAAAATACTCCTTCTATTGGGTTTATGTCTCCTTAGGGACTCCTGGCCGACGGGAAGTTGGCCCGCCGATCTCACCCTTGTGCTGCATGTAGCGCAGATTAGAGACCATCATTTGCAGCGCGCACCGGATCAGGCCGACCCGCTGGGGGTCAGAACAGGTTCCGGACGACAGCAATTTCTCCACCCGTCTCAGGGCGACCTGTGCGGCCTTCAGGTTGAAGGCCATGCTGCGGGTAAAGTGCAAACCTGCGAGGCGGCGCCGGTTCCAGGGGCGCAGCGGGTATCCCTTGTAGCGCAGATGGAAGTGGCAGTAGCTCTCGCCGCGCAGCGGAGGTGAGCCGCAGGGGATGCCATCTTCCTTGACGTGGCGGCAGTACTTGTAAGTCTTCATGGCAGCCTCCGCCGCAGATTTCTCATCCGCCCGCACTGACGCCGGTGAGTCTCCAGATGAAAATGGCAGGAGATACGCCCGCGCAGCGCGAGCAATTGACACGTCGTTCCGTTGTCCTTCAGGTGGTGACAAAGTTTGATAAACATAATTGCTCCCGGCGAACAAAGCATTTTCACTTTTCCTGCAATAGCGTAGGGTGGAGCACGCCTTTCAGGCGTGCAGAAGAGACCCTTGTTTAGCCATGCGCTTTAGCGCCTGAGGTAATTCGCTTTCTTACCGCAGCGGCTAAAGCCGGCGACAAAAAGTGAGTCATAAATGCACCGCTAAAGCGGTGCTCCACCCGCTCACCAAAGTCAACGTGTCCTCCTTCGCCGCAAAACAAAAAACCACACGCTCGGCGCACCACAGAACCTTGGAGTGGGAGTGCCGACCGTATGGTTCGACTCAAGCCGACCCTAGCACACGGGAATCAGGATGTCAGTGATTTAGGAACAATTTGTTTGGGAGATTCCCAAATTGGGAAATTACGTAGGATGAGAATTCTCAGCCGAGCGGCAGGTTCCCACCCTTCGCCAAAATCGGGCGAAAGGGTGGGGCACCCGGCAATGTCCGTGGAGCAGTCCGCGCCTACGTGTACCAGGAGAGGGAACCGATCAGCGTGAACGAATGGAGCGTGCTGAAGCTGAGATTGTCCAACCAAAAGCTTTCCCGCACTGATACTGGGCCCGGGTCTCGAACCCCGCGAGACCCGGGGCACCCGGCGACACAACGAAGATGTGCCGCCCCTGAACGGGGGCTCATCATCTCAAAGGAATGCGCGTACCCAGCGTTCCGCTTCGCTTCACGCTGGGCTATCCTGATTCCGCGCCTACGGCGCTCGGTTCTCGGCAGCTCGCCTGTCAGGCGGAGTCCCACAGCGTAAGAGATCCGGCGGGTGGCCCACACGACATCGGGCGCCCCACACATTCGCATCCGCGAATGTGTGAGAGATAGCTGAGAGGAGTGGGTAGACCATTAGACGAAACCATCCCACTCAACCAAAAAGAAGGTTGAGTGAACCTAGGGCACCGGGCTGTGTTCATTTGAAGCAGACCCATACAACGGAACTGATTAGCCCAGCGCGGGAGCGCTGGGTGATCGTGGTAAATTATTTTCCCTAAGCCCCTTTCAAGGGGCGGCACGGATTTCGGTTTGCATTGGCAGGTTTGTGCCGCCCGCTGGAGCGGGCTCTTATCAACCAAAATGATTGACGCTTACCCAGCGCTTCCGCGCTGGGCTAATAAGGACTTCCAATTTCCAAGGATCGGCGGTATTGCCTGCCTACGGCTGCGCGTAGTATCCCTCGCGTGTCTGAACGATGAGGTCTTTATTGGTGGTGGTCAGATTAATCTTGTGGTAGCCAGAGCCGGTGACCGCCTTGTCGGGAGTGTAGCCGAGGCTGTACTGGTTGCGCAGCTCCTGCTCGATTTGGGTATAGATCTGGTCGATGGGCTGCTTCTTCGACACTTCAAAGAAACGGCCGCCAGTCTCGCGCGAGATGCGCTCCAGAACCTTCTTGCCGTCGGGATGCGAGGCCTGCGGATAGCTGCCGCCGGGACGGCCCATTCCGCCGCCCGGCCC
Source organism: Candidatus Korobacteraceae bacterium (assembly GCA_052147365.1). GTDB lineage: Bacteria > Acidobacteriota > Terriglobia > Terriglobales > Acidobacteriaceae > Bog-257. Next base: position 4,508 of record JBKQKT010000392.1, read on the forward strand.
GCCCCAACCGCCGTGGCGCCCCATGCCTCCACCGGGATAGCCTTGGTGGCCGTAGGCGTCGGGGTCGGCGTACAGGATGGAATACACCAGCGTATCGGAGCGCTGCGCGGTTTCGATGGCGCGGTCCAGGCTGACTTTGCTGCCGGTGTCCACTCCATCGGAGAGGATGATGAGGGCCTTGCGGCCCTTTAACTTTCGAGCTATCTCATCAGAGGCAAGAAAAACGGCGTCATACAGGTCTGTACCCCCACTCATGTGATGGCCGCCACCCCCGCCACCGCCGCCGGGATAGCCGCCTCCGCCACCCCCTCCACTTTGAGACCCACCGCCGCCTCCACTCCCAAAGTGCGGATTGTCAAGCTTATCTAGTGCTGCCTCCAGTTTCTGGCGCGAGTCGGTTGTGTCCTGCAGGAGTTCCACGTCCCAGTCGAAGTGAATGACGAAGGCCTTGTCTTTGTCCGGGCGCATCAGGTTGTTCAGGAAGCTGTAGCTGGCGGTGCGTTCCTGGTCGATGAGCCGCCGCTGGCTCATGCTGGTGTCCACCAGCAGCCCGAGCGTGAGGGGCAGGTCCGTCTCTTTGGCGAAATAGTGGATGGTTTGCGGCTGTCCGTCTTGCTGTAGCTTGAAATCGTCTTTGGTGAGATTGTTGACGATTTGGCCGTGCTTGTCCCGCACCGTGGCCAGCACGCTGACAACTTTGACGTCGGAAGAGAAGGTCGGCACGTCCTGGGCCGGCAGGCTCCTTAGGGAGATTGCTGCAGAGAGTGCCAGGAGAATCGGTGTACCCAACTTGATTAACAAACGGCCTGGTTTTTGCGGGATAGATCGGGATTTCTGCATGTCTAACCGAGTTTACCTAACTTCACGCCAGGCAGGTTTGCACCGAGGGATTGCATTCTCTCTCACGCGTATTGAATTTGACTACATTCAGGTAACACGTCAGCGACAGCGAAGTTGCCGGATTGTGAGGCGGCAAAAGTTTTGGAACCTTCGTGGGGCGGGTGATGAATGAGAGCTCGATCCAATCCCAAATCCAATCGAACCAAATACCTGCGAAGATGGCCGGCGCCAATCCCGTTGCGCACACGCGCCTGTTCTGTCATAAACTGTATGCAGCACAGTCCCATTCTTAGGAAGAATTAGCTCGTAATGTCATCCAACGGCTTTCATAGCAGCAGTTCGCGATTCAGCAACCTACGTTCGCTGTTCAGCGTGTTCTCCAGCGATCTTGCCATCGACCTGGGAACTGCCAACACGCTGGTGTACGCACGCGGCAAGGGCATCGTGGTCAACGAACCCTCTATTGTGGCGATCAACAAAAACACGGGTGAAGTAGAGGCGGTCGGCAAAGAGGCCAAGGAGATGCTGGGCCGCACACCCGGCAACATCGTCGCCATCAAGCCCATGAAGGATGGCGTCATCGCCGACTTCAAAGTCACCGAGAAGATGTTGAACTACTTCATCCAGAAGGCGCACAACCGCAAGATGCTGGTGCATCCGCGCATCGTTATCGGCGTACCGTCTGAAATTACGCAGGTGGAGAAGCGCGCGGTCATGGACTCGGCCTATCGCGCCAAGGCCAGCGAAGTGCACCTGGTCGAGCAGGCGATGGTGGCCGCGATCGGCGCGGGACTGCCCATCACCGAGCCCAGCG
>JBKQKT010000393.1:0-8030 GCA_052147365.1 Candidatus Korobacteraceae bacterium
GCAACCGAGCGATTGGAGCAAGCCGGCCCGCTGGGAAATGGGCCTATTGAAGCCCGCCGATTGGTCCGCGCAGTGGATTGAGGCGGACCTCAAGGCCGATGAGGCTGTGGCTGATTCACTTTCCGGCGCCAAGTGGATCTGGTGCCCTGAAGCTGGGATCGATCTCACCAAATCGGCGCCGGCCGGCGACCGCTTCTTCCGTTGCCGCATCACCGTACCGACTGGCGAGCATCCTAAACTGGCGCGGCTGATTCTTACGGTCGATGACCATTTCACCCTTTTTGTCAACGGCAAGCATCTCGGCCAGTTTGCCGAGCACGACGGCTGGAAGCGGCCGCAATCCTTCGACCTTCTGCCCCATTTGCGCCAATCCGCACCGGGGCTGTAATAGTAAATGCCTCCGCTTTGCGACAGTGCCTACCTGGTGATTACAGCTTTAATTAGCTCGCGACCCAATCTGCAGGAAGTCCGGGGGCTTGTTTCGCAACCCGGCCAGCCAGCAACGTCGCCAAATACATTCTCCGGAATTTCACCGACCTGCCCGACTAGTTCATCAAACACGCGGAATATCGGTTAAAACACACGATTTCGAGCGACCGACCAAAACGTGGTTCGGCCTTGCACAATCAGGCACTTACCAGGAATCGCCTGCTAATTGGGCACGCCTCAAATCACACCTTCTCAATTAACGACCTCCTGACATACTGCGCTGTCGAGTAGTGAGGCTTGTGAAGAACAGGCAGAAGAAGTTCTAGAACTTCTCTTTCAGCCTCTGATAGGTGGTCTCAAGTAGTTCCGGCAGGACGCGCGCCTCACCGATGACGGTCATGAAGTTCGAATCGGCGATCCAGCGCGGCAGAACGTGCATATGGATATGGCCGGCAACTCCCGCGCCCGCGGCCTTGCCAACATTCATCCCCAGATTTACTCCGTCCGACTGGTAAACCTCGTACAGCACTGTTTCCAGGCGTTGCACCAGCTCCATCATCTCGGTCGCCGCGGGTTGAGGCAGCTTGTGCAATTGATCGACGTGCTCGTAGGGAACGACCATCGAATGTCCCGATGTATACGGATAGGCGTTCAGGATAATGAAGTTGTGTTTTGCGCGGTGGACGATCAGCGCCTTGTGATCGTCACCGCTGCGTTGCAGGTCGCAGAAGACGCAGGACAGCGCTTTGCCGGCATTGGCGAGATAAGTGTAGCGCCAGGGAGTCCAGAGATAATCCATAGGAGGGCAGAGTAACAGACGGGTTGGCGCTCCCCAACAGCGGGTGTGCTCTTGTCACACGAGTGAGTGATGTGACTCACTTGACGTAGCGCACAAAAAAGCGGGTAATCGCCAGCAAAATCGCGGCGAAACTTGCTCTGCCTTGTTTGACACTGTTCTGTAGCGATTGTTATAGTCAAGAAGTTCCCTGTGAGCGCAGCCCGCTTCATAGGATCCGGCCGCTGGGTTGTCCAAAGCCGCTTCAAAAGCGGGACATCTGACCTGTCGATTCAAGCCAGCAGTCCGTTTATACAAGGCTCTCTGCGCGTCCGCAAACGTGCGAGTGTGTGTACGCAACCCATGGCTTCTGAAGAAACCGTCAACGAAACCCCTGCCACCGAAACCCAGGAATCCGCCACGCCCCATCCAGGCCAGGCTTCTGATTCCGTTACCCATCCTGCGGAGACGGCCCCTGCGGCCCCTGCCCGGTCCGAAAAAGAACCCAGCATGGAAGATTTCGCCACCGCCCTCGAGACATTTGAACAAGAACAAGCCCAGACAGAAGCTGCCCTCAACGAAGAGCAGGTTGTCACCGGTACCGTGCTGAAGGTCACGCCACAGTACGTCCTTGTGGACATTGGCTACAAGTCGGAAGGCGTGGTCCCGGTAGCCGAGTTGCAGGACCACGAGGGGAATGTTCGTGTGCAACGCGGGGACGAGATTCCGGTCATGCGCCAGCCCGGCCATACCGAAGAGGGCTACATAAATCTCTCGCACGAGAAGGCGCAGCGCCTGCGCGCCTGGGACGAAATTGAGAAGGCCTTCAACGACAAAGCTTCCGTCAAGGGGCGCATCATCGATCGCATTAAAGGAGGGCTGACAGTTGACATCATGGGAGCCCACGCCTTCCTGCCCGGTTCGCAGGTCGATTTGCGGCCGGTTCGCAACCTGGACGGAATGAAGGGCCACGAGATCGACGTCCGCATCATCAAGCTCAACAAGAAGCGCGGCAACATAGTGGTCTCGCGCAAGCAGTTGCTGGAGGAAGAACAGTCGGAAAAGCGCTCGCACACCCTCGAGCAGTTGCACGAAGACGGCATCATTACAGGTACGGTGAAGAACCTCACCGACTACGGCGCGTTTGTCGATCTGGGTGGTATTGACGGCCTGTTGCACATCACCGACATGTCCTGGGGGCGCCTGACGCATCCCCGCGATCTGGTACAGGTGGGCGACCAGATCCAGGTGAAGGTACTGAAATTCGATCGCGAAAAGCAGCGCGTTTCGCTGGGCTTCAAGCAGCTCACGCCCGATCCGTGGATGGATGCAGCCGAGCGCTATCCCATTGGCGCGCATGTCCGCGGGCGGGTTATCAGCGTGACTGACTACGGCGCGTTCGTGGAGTTGGAACAAGGCATCGAAGGCCTGGTTCACGTCAGCGAAATGACGTGGTCCAAGCGCATGAAACACCCCTCAAAGATGGTTACCGTTGGCGACCAGGTGGAAGCGGTGGTTCTTAATGTCAACCCGGGCGACCGCCGCATTAGCCTCGGCCTGAAGCAGCTCGAGTCCAACCCGTGGGAGAGTCTGCACGAGAAGTTCCCGGTGGGTGCAGTAGTGGAAGGCAAAGTCCGCAACCTGACCGACTTTGGCGCTTTCATCGAAATTGAGGACGGCATCGACGGTTTGGTCCACGTCAGCAATCTGAGCTGGACCAAGCGCGTGAAACATCCTTCTGAAATCTTGAAAAAGGGCGATAAGGTAAGAGCCATCGTGCTTGCGATTGAGCCTGACCAGCGGCGTCTCTCGTTGGGCGTCAAGCAGCTGCAGCCCGACGTTTGGGACACTTTCTTCGACCAGCATCGGGTGGGAGAGGTTATCCACGGCAAAGTGCTGCGCCTTGCGAGCTTTGGCGCATTCGTTGAGATCGCGGATGGCGTGGAGGGCCTGTGCCACAACTCAGAGGCGGTGGACGCGCATGGCGCACCGGTTAAGTTGGACTCGGGTCAGGAACACGATTTCAAGATCATCAAGATGAACCCGGCGGAGAAGAAAGTTGGGCTCAGCATCCGGGCGGTTGGCGAAGAGGCCTCGCGCAAGGATGTAGAGGCCTACAAAGCTCCTGCGAGTTCCAGTTCATCAGGAGCGGCCACGATTGGCGAGTTCATGTCGTGGAAGCGCGCCAGCAACGAAAACGACTGAGTTTATTCTTAGAAACTGATGAAGGCCGCCAGAAATGGCGGCCTTCACTGTTGTACGAGGCCGCTATTTGTTCACGTCAATCTTCAAATTGATGCGCGGCTTCTGGCGGTCATCAAACTGGCTCAGGACCTTGGTACCGCTCTTCTTGCCGTTCCGCTCGGCGTACACCTCGTAGTCAATGTTGTTGGAGATCTCAGGAAAGCGATAGCTTCCGTCCTTCTGCGCGATGTAGGTCCTTACTGCAAGGGTTTTTGTGTTCTTTAAATAGACAACCGCTTCCGCCACCGGCTGGTCGCTCTTATCGAGGACGTTGCCGGTAAGTGTGCGCGTGGTGACGCGAGGGCTTTTGGGCTCTGACGAGGATGACGTTCCGCCCAGCGGGAGTGTCAGCTGCAGAGCAACGCAGTTGAGCGCGATCACTACGATGATGCCGGCTCCAAATACTCGTTTCATCGACAGCAATCCTCTGTGTCCAATTCTACTTGCTTAAATGAATGCCGACGTCTCGTCGCTCGTCATTGTCAATGTGTACCGTGACCTCGGGTTTCGGCTGGCCTTTCGCCGTCTTAACGTTAGCTTGCACGATATAATCCTGCGCCCCGGCCGGCACCCTCTGCGCGAACTCGCCGCTTCTATCGGAAACCAGCTCCCATTTGGATTTCTTGTCAGACGCCCGGCGAATGCTGATGGGAACTCCGGCCACGGGACGATTGTCAGATCCCCACACTGTGCCGTAGATCAGTGCGTAATCCTTACGTGCATCGACCGGCTTTGAGGATTGCGGTGGAGACGGCGCAGGCGTTGCCGCAACGGAAACTGAAAGCACAAAGGCCGCGCTACAGGCCAGCACCCAGTTCCGGCTGATGCCGCACCGCAGCTCAGTATTCACTCTCCTCCTCTTCTTCTTCCTCCTCGTCCTCTTCTTCCTCTTCCTCCTCGACGCGGGTCAACTCCAGAGGCTCTATCCCCACGACTTCGAAGTCGGTGCCGCACTCCGGGCAGGAGACAACTTCCCCCTCGTCAACCTCGTCCTCTTCGATATCCAGATCGCCTTCGCATTCAGGACAGATAACCATATGATTGCCTCCCTTTCTGGTCTGGAGCCTTGCTCCCGAATTACAGGACACCGCCTCTGCATTTATATTTAGAGTCTCCCGGCAGCAGCGTCAAGTGATAGACGTGCGAGCCTGCCAAGAGTTCGCGGAGTTCCAATGCCCATCGCAAGAATGCTCCACCACGGATTCGCGGTTTTGATGTTGGCGCTGCCTTTCGCGGTTGCATTATTTTCACAGGCGGCCGACATCCCTCCTGCAACTCCGGATTTTCAGATCGAAGAGGCGCTTCGTAACGTCTCCGCGGAACGAATTCAGCAGACCATCGAGAAGCTGGTCAGCTTCGGCACAAGGCATACCCTCTCTGCCGACATGGCCGTCTCCAGCGGCAAGGGCGCGACTGCGGCCGCAGCGTGGATACAGAGCGAGTTCGAGCGCTATTCCAAAGATTGTGGCGGCTGCCTTGAGGTCAAGACCGACGAGTTCACTCAGGAGCCCGCCCCACGCGTGCCGAAACCCACGAAGATTACCAATGTTTATGCGGTGCTGCGTGGCAGCGATCCGGCCGATGCCGGCCGCATCATTCTGGTAAGCGGACATTACGACTCGCGCAACAGCGACCCTATAGATGCGACTGCGCCTGCGCCCGGCGCAAATGACGACGGCAGCGGCACAGCCGTCAGCATGGAATGTGCCCGCGTGCTCAGCAAGCATCGTTTCCCCGCCACCATTATCTTTCTCACTGTGGCGGGCGAGGAGCAGGGGCTGAACGGCAGCGCCCATTTCGCCAAGATGGCCAAGGCACAAGGCTGGAACATCGAGGCAGTGTTAAACAACGACATCGTGGGCGGCGACCGAACTCCCGGTGACACCATGCGAGACCCGCTCGTGGTGCGAGTCTTCTCCGAGGGCATTCCCGCCTCCGCCGACGACAAGCAGCTCAAGACCATCCGCGCGCTTGGTGGAGAGAACGACGGCCCATCGCGGCAACTGGCGCGCTACATCGCATCCGTCTCGAAGGAATATCTTCCGCCCGCTGCGTTTCAGCCGCTGGTGGTTTTCCGGCGGGACCGCTATCTGCGCGGCGGCGATCATTTCTCCTTTAACGAGCAGGGATATGCGGCGGTACGGCTGACGGAATTTCGCGAGAATTATAACCATCAGCACCAGAACGTTCGCACTGAGAACGGCATCGAGTACGGTGATTTGCCGAAGTTCGTGGATTACGATTACGCCGCGAACGTGGCGCGGCTGAACGCGGCCACACTGGCATCTCTGGCATCGGCGCCGGCGCCGCCGGCCAACGTTCACCTGTTGACGAAAGAGCTGCAAAACGATTCCACTGTTATCTGGGAGCCATCGCCCGGCGGACTGGCCACGGGCTATGAGGTGCTGTGGCGTGACACGGCAGCGTCCGACTGGCAGCACGTGCAGGCCGTCGGCAGCGTAACGCGGGCAACTTTGCCGGTCTCGAAGGACAACGTAATCTTTGCAGTGCGCGCGGTTGATGCCAGAGGCCATCGCAGCTTGGCGGTAATGCCCATGCCGGAACGGTGAAAGAAGTTTCTAGTTTCAAGTTGCGTGTTTCAAGTTCCGATCGGCGAACTTGAAACTGGAAACTCGAAACTCGATCGGCGAACTTGAAACTGGAAACTCGAAACTCGAAACTGGAGTAAGACATGCGACGCGGCCCATCCATGACGCTGAGTTTCCCGCCCTTCACGCCCGCCGTGAAGCAGCTCATGATCGCGAACGGCGCGATGTTCCTGCTGTTCGCCCTGCTGGGAGCCTTCGCCCCCGCCGCGGCCGGCATCGGCGAGAGGGTCCTTCAGCTCCGCGGCATCGACGTCATCCACGGTCTGATATGGCAGCTCGTGACCTACGCCTTCTTGCACGCCGGCGTAATGCACATCCTGTTCAACCTGCTGGCGCTGTGGATGTTCGGCGCGCAGCTCGAAATAGACTGGGGCTACAGCCTGTTCATGCAGTTCTATTTCTTCTGCGTGATCGGCGCCGCGCTGGTGACGGTCGCAGTGTCGTTCACCGGGCTGCTCGGCGTCAGCCCCTACACCGCAACCGTCGGAGCTTCCGGCGGCATCTACGGACTTCTGCTGGCCTTCGGCATTCTGCACGGCGATTCGGAAGTCATGCTCTTCCCCCTGCCGTTCCTCATCAAGGCCAAGTACTTCGTCATCGGCATCATCGCGCTGGCGCTCTACGGGGCGCTGTCCTCTTCGCACGGCGGAGGCCAATCCATCGCCTACATGGCCCACCTCGGCGGCGCGCTCTTCGGATACATCTTCCTCAAGTTCGTCCCGCGCCGCGGCTTTGGCTTCGCCACCTCGGAGCGCTTCTTCGGCTTCCGCAACTCCTATTACCGCTGGAAGCGCAAGCGCGCCGCGCGCAAGTTCGAGGTGTACATGCGCAAGCATGACCGCAGCGACTACCGCCACGAAGACTACTTCGACGAATACGGCAACTTCCGCGATCCCAGCACCCGCGAGCCGCGCAAGAAGAACGGCGACTCCCGCGGCCCGTGGGTAAACTAAGAAGCAGTTGTCAGTGGTCGGTTGTCAGTGGTCGGTTGTCAGTGGTCGGTTGCCAGTGGTCAGAGGTGATCGTCGCCCGTCGGCAAAGTCACCGGCTGCCCGAATTCGCACAGAGGGAGCCCCAAGGGCGAAAGTGATTAGCCCAGCGCGGAAGCGCTGGGTAAATGGCTTTTCGGTAGTGGCGTAAGAAGCCAGGACACCAGCGCCGTAGGCGCGAAACAGGATAGCCCAGCACGCAGCCGAAAGCGGAGTGCTGGGTAAAGTAGAAAAGAACCCGAGTCCTTTCAGGGACGGCACAGTTCTCACGCACACACTTCAGGGGCGACACAGTTTTGGTTTCGCGCCGCCGGCTGTGGCCGGTTCGCAAATTCATAAGACCAACGCGAAAGTTCCAAAATTTTTCTCTCGCTGCATCCGGGCAACTTCCTGTACTGATGCGGGTTCCAGTTCCTCGAAGGAGTCAATATGATAAAAAAGCTAATTTTGCCGGCAACTCTCGCCCTGATGATTGCAATCGCAGGTCCCAGCGCCTGGGCACAGATGGGACCGACGGGCGGGGGCCAAGGGGGCGGCCAAATGGGTCACGGACCAATGAGCCCTGACCAGAAGCTGCAAATGATGACCAGCCAGTTGAACCTTACCACCGATCAGCAAGCTAAGATCAAGCCGATCCTGGAAAGCGAGAGCCAGCAGATGCAAGCCCTCCACCAGGATTCATCGCTCTCGCGCGAAGATCGCATGAGCAAGATGCAGCAGATCCGGCAGGGCACCAACGAGCAGATCAAGCCTATACTCACCAGCGACCAGCAACAGAAGTTCGCTGAGATGATGAGCCATCAGGGACGCGGAGGTCCCCACGGGGCACCGCCACCGAGCCAGAGTACGCCTCCGCAGCAGTAGCTGGTCTGGGAGCAAAACCAGAATCAATCCCCCGCAATGCAAGCCTTCTTGGGGCTCGCTCGGGATGATAGACAGAAGCTGAGCGATGGAGGCATGCTCGCAGCGCGAACGACCGAGTCC